>NZ_JBSGFD010000086.1:0-34114 GCF_053603215.1 Kitasatospora sp. NPDC004240
GCGGGGCACTTGCTCCGCTGGCCGGCGCGGGTGGCGCCACCGACGCCTTGCCGATGGGAATCATCGTCGCCGTGCTGCCGGCGCTCGCTCTGCTCACACTCGGCGTCCTCACCCGGTCGATGCCCGGTGAGCGCACTCGCAGGCCGGCTCGCCAAGGACCTGCCGGGCACCGGCGACCGCGCCGGCACATCGATCGCAGACGAGCCGGCATCCAGTGAATCGGGCCAGCGTCTGGCGAACAGGGTGACTCCGCGATCAGCCGTGTGCTGCGGCAGCGCGAACGCGAGCGGCAACGCTGACGACGGCTGCGAGTCACCGGAACCGGCCCCGGTTGCCAGCCGTGGCTGACGACAGCACGTACCGGTTGCCTCCCAGCTGCAGCGCCCGCCCATCCTCACAATGGTGGCTGGCTGTCGCGGTCTACCGGATGCTGGTGGGCAGCGCCGCCCACCGCAGCGCGCCGTCCTCGCGGCACTAGCCGGTGCCGCGGCAACCGTGTGCTCTTGGACGGCATCCGGGGGCCGGCCCCGCTACCCGGTCGGCGATGTCGCGAACTCCACGACCATCGCCACCTGTTCTCCGCTCAACCTCCTTACAATCCAGATGAGTTCGGCCACAGGGGTGGGTGCCCGGGTGGCGGAGGCGGTGGGCAGGGCGACGCCGGTCACCGCCGACAGGTCGTCCGCGGGCACGTCGAGCACGGCGCAGAAGTCGGCCAGGAGCTCGGACGTCACCGGGGTGGTCGCCCGCCCCACCGAGCCGTAGCTCACGGCGGACCAGTTGCGGGGCGTCACGACCCCGACGGTCATGGCGGTCGCCATCCAGTCCAGGTTCCGGTTCCAGGCCATCCGTATCAGCACGGCGCCGGGCCCCGGCGGGTACGCCATGTAGGCGGCGGGCTGCCGTACGGCCCGTCCCGCCGACTCGTCGGGCAGCGAGGCCGCGAACCGGCGGACCGCCTCGCGCTCCTCGGCCCCCAGCGCGAGGACCGACCGCGCGAGTGCATGCACCTGCGACCCCGCCGCCCGGTCCACCGGCGCCAGATCGTCGGGCAACCCCGCCCCCGCCAGCGCGAACACGTCCGCCGCGTGCCACCCGAGCACGGCCGCCACCCGCCGCAGCGCCTCCGGGCTCCGCAGCTCACCCGCCCCAACCCCGGCTTCCCGTAGCAGGGTTGCCCGGTCGAGCCCACGCCGCTGCGCCAACCGCCCCAGCATCACCGCGAATCCACCGTCGTCCGTCACCGGGTCAGCCTACGAACTCCGACCCGTGGAAGCCGACCCCGGTCCGGGGTCACCGTCTCAGCGACCTCGACAAGATTCGTGCGCGGACCCTGTCGCATGTCGTCACATCGCCGTGTGCGCCGACCGGTCAGGATGGAGATCCGGCCGGCACCCGTAGCGGGCCCGTGACCTCCGCCCTTCGTCTCGGCGGAGCCGTCGGACCTCTGCCCGGTGCCGGTCGCGTACGCGCTCCACCGGGGCGGCGATGACTCCCCTGCACGAAGGAAACCGATGACTCTGCGCGAGATCAAGCCCGGCAACCGGGGCTTCCTCTACGTCAACTCCCACCCCGAGGGCTGCGCCGCCGTCGTCGACGAGCTGTGGCAGCGCACCCCCGCGCCCGCCGCCCCGGCCGGCGGGGAGGGGCCGGTCGCCCTGGTCATCGGCTCCAGCGCCGGGTACGGTCTCGCCGCCACCGTGACCGCGCTGCGTACGTACGGCATGCGCGGCCTCGGCATCGCCTTCGAGGCGCCGGAGACCGAGCGCCGCACCGCCTCGGCGGGCTGGTACCGGACGGCCCGGACCGCCGAACTCGCCGGGCCGGACGCCGACTTCGCCTTCCTCAACGCGGACGCCTTCTCCCTCGCCGCCAAGGAGCAGGCGCTGGACCACCTCGCCGCCCGGTACGGCAAGGTCGACTACCTCGTCTACAGCGTCGCCGCGCCCCGCCGCACCGACCCCGTCACCGGGGAGGTCCACAGCTCGGTGCTGAAGCCCCTGGGCGCCGCCTACCGGGCCAAGACCCTGCAGTTCGAGGGCGAGTCCCCGCTCGTCGGCGCCCTGGACATGGAGCCCGCCGTCGATGCCGAGCGCGACGCGACCGTGCAGGTCATGGGCGGCGCCGACTGGAAGCTGTGGATCGATGCCCTGGTCGACCGCGGTCTGATCCACGACGGCTTCCACACGGTGGCGCTCTCCTACGTGGGCTCCGACCTGACCGCGCCGATCTACCGGGCCGGCACCATCGGCGCGGCCAAGAAGCACCTGGAGGACACCGCGCGCAGCCTCCAGCAGGACCTGGCCCCGTTCGGCGGGCAGGCGCACACCGTGGTCGCCGGCGCGGCCGTCACCCAGGCCTCGACCGCCATCCCGTCGATCGCGCTCTACACCAGCCTGCTCCACGCCGTCCTCGGCGAGGACTTCCAGAGCACCGGCCAGCAGGCCGCCGCCCTCTGGCGGCAGCTCACCGGCGCGGTGTCGCTCCAGCTCGACGAGGAGCAGCGGATCCGCCTCGACGGCTGGGAGATGGACGACAAGGTTCAGGCGGAGGTCCACGAGCGCTGGGCCGCCGCGACCACCGGGACCCTGGCCGGGCTCGCGGACACCGAGTGGTTCCGGACGCAGGTCGGCCGGCTCTACGGCTGGCACGTCCCCGGCACCGACTACGACGCCCCGGCGGAGACGACGGTCGCCTGGCCGTCCACGATCTGAGCCGGTGAGGGGTCGTCCACAAGCCCGCGTGAGGACGTCCCCGTGGTGAAGCGCCGCCCGGGAAGTGCACCCTCCCGGGCGGCGGTCGTCAGGCCCGTTCCGTCCGCCGCCGGGTCTCCTTCACCTCGCGGGCGAGGGCCCAGGCGTCGGCGACCGGGCCCAGGTGGGCGAGCTTGTCGGGGTTGATGACGCCGCGGATGGTCCGGATCCGGCCGTCGAGGATGTCGAGGACCAGGGTCTGGAGCACCTTGCCGTCGCGGTCGCGGACGATCCCGCCCGGCTGGCCGTTGACCTCGTGCGGCTCGACGTGGATGTCGACCAGCGCCATCCGGGGGTAGGACGCGGCCAGCAGCCGGGCCACGTTGTCGGCGCCGACGATGGTCCTGGCCAGCTGGGGGGCCTTGCCGCCGCCGTCGCCGACCAGCTCGACGTCGGCGGACAGCAGACTGCGCAGCCCGCCCACGTCGCCGTCCCGCAGGGCGTCGAAGAACCGGGTCGCCAGCCGCTGCCGCTCCTCGCGGTCAGCGGCGAAGCGGGGGCGCCCGGCCTCCATGTGCCGCCGGGCCCGTACCAGCAGCTGCCGGCAGGCCGCCTCCGACCGCCCCATCGCCGCGGCCACCTCGTCGAACCCGAAGCCGAACACCTGGCGCAGCACGAACACCGCCCGCTCCAGCGGGCTGAGCCGTTCCAGCAGCACCAGCGCCGCCATCGAGAGCGAGTCGGCGAGCTCGGCCGCCCGCGCCGGGTCCTCGTACGGGTCGGCGAGCAGCGGTTCGGGGAACCACGGGCCCACGTACTCCTCGCGCCGCACCCGTGCGGAACGCAGGACGTCGATGGCGATCCGGGTCACGGTGGTGGACAGGTACGCCTTGGTCGAGACGGGCTCGCTCGTCGAGAGGTCGTACCGCAGCCAGGTCTCCTGCACCGCGTCCTCGGCGTCGCCGACGCTGCCCAGGATCCGGTACGCGATCGAGAACAGCAGCGGCCGCAGCTCCTCGAACTCCTCGACCTTGGTCATCCCGACTTTCCCTCCGACGTGTTCACGTGATGGTGGGCGAGCGGGCCACCGACCCCGGCCGGTGGCCCGCCGTCGGTCAGTGGAACCGGCCGACCTCGTAGTCACCGGCGGGCTGGCGGGCGATGACGTTCAGCCGGTTCGCGAAGTTCATGAACGCGACCAGCATGGTCAGGGCGGTGAGCTGCTCCTCGTCGTAGTGCTCGGCGGCCTTCGCCCACACCTCGTCGTCCACCCCGCCGGCCCCGTCCGCGATGCGGGTCCCCGCCTCCGCGAAGGCCAGCGCGGCCCGCTCCGCCTCGGTGTACACCGTGGCCTCCCGCCACGCCGCGACCAGGTTCAGCCGCACCGCGCTCTCGCCGACCGCGGCGGCCTCCTTGGTGTGCATGTCGATGCAGACGGCACACCCGTTGATCTGGCTGACGCGCAGCGCCACCAACTCCTGGGTGGCGGACGGCAGATCGGACTCCTTGAGCGTCTTGCCCGCCGCCATGACGTGCTTCAGGGCCCTGCCGGCGGTCTGGCTGGTGAAGTAGTTCAGTCGCGCGTCCATGACCGTGTCCTCCTGTGTGCGTTCGGGACTTCACCCCTTGAGACGGGACAGCCCGGCGCACTGTGACATCGGCGAAATGTGACCTGAGTCTCGCCGCTAGTTCAGGGCGCATTCGGCCCAGACGGTCTTGCCGGGCCCAACCGGGCGCGGCGTGGTGCCCCAGCGCGTGGCGAGCGCCGCGACGAGGAGCAGTCCGCGGCCCGATTCGGCGTCCGGGCCCGGCTGGTGTGCGGCCGTCGGGGGAGCACACTCGGCGCGAGTGTCGGACACCTCGACGCGTACCGTCTTTGTGCCTTCGGCAATCCGGATGGCGAAGTCCCGTCCGGGAACGTGGCCGTGGCGGACGGCATTGGCGGCGAGCTCGGCGGTGATCGCCGTCAGTGCCTCGTTGGGCGGGGAGTCGTAGTCGTACCCCCAGTCGTCGAGCCGGTGCGAGACGAGCCTGCGGGCGAGGCGGGCACCGCGCGGGGTCGAACTGAAGCGGAGGTCGAACTCCCGCAGCGGGGTGCAGGTCTGTGGCTGTGTCATGCCGCTGAGCCTGCATGTCGCAGCAGGGCCGTGACCAGCGACGACGCGCGTACGGACAGGGGTTGTACGGCGGTTGGGGTGGTTCTGTACGGCGCTGCGGATTCCGGATCGGGCGGCGGGAGGTCGTCACGCCGTGCTACTGTCCGGCTACAGAGGCATAGTTGACCCCGGCGGTGCGCCAACACCCCGGGGCCCGACACAAGGAGCTAGACCTCCTCATGCACGTTCACTTTAGCGCGCCCGAACGTTTCGTACGGGCGTCACACGAGATCATCCGTCACCCGCGGCTGCGGGCCACGTCCAAGACCCTGCTGCTCTGGGCGCTGTCCCTCCCGCCCGGCAGTCGCGACACCCTGCTCACCATCGGCAAGCGGATGCCCGAGGGGCGTACGGCCGTCTCGCGTGCACGGTCGCAGCTGATCGAGGAGGGATTCCTCCACATCCGCCGCACCCAGCACCCGACCAAGGGCACCTGGACGACGCGAGTCCTCATCAGCAGCGTGCCGCTCACCGAGCTCGACGAGATCGAGGCCGTGTGGCGAAGTGCTGCCCCAAACCCGGCACTCGGTGAACCGGACAGTCGGGCCGTCGGCACTTCCCCCCGAGGTAGGAAGAACGAGGTGAACACCTCCCTCCCCGACTCCGATGCCTCCGATGCGGAGGAAACGGCAGCGGCAGCCGGTCTGCTCGGGCGGCTGACCGCCAGAGACGGGCGCTTGCGCCTCGGCGCGGCCGAAGCCCTCGACCTGGCACCCCTGGTGGCGGACTGGCTCACCCGCGACCCCGACATCGGCCGCCTCCGCGACGCCCTGCTCAACGGCCTGCCCCCGCGCGTCCTCTCGGCCGCCGGCCTCGTACGCTCGCGCCTCGAACGCAAGATGCCGCCGCTGGCTGCTCCGGCGGCCATCCCCGCGCCCCGGGCGATGGGGGAGTGTGCCCACTGTGCCGCCCCGGTCGCGGGCGGCGGCGCGATCTGCTGCCGCTGCGCGGGAGTTGCCCCGGCGGCCGCGTACGGCCTCGACCCGGCCACCGTGGAGCGCAACCGGCGCGGAGCGGAGCGCGCTCGAGGCCTCCTGCGCCGCCCGGAACCGGTGCCCGCGCCGTAGACGGCCCGCCGGGGCGGTCGCGTTCCGTATCGTGGCGATAGCCGATCGTGTACGAGTGTTGGGTGGGTCGGAGGTGGCCGGCAGGCATGGCGGAACAGGACGAGAGCGGGGGGCTGCTGCGCGGCTTCGGCCGACAGTTGCGGATCCTGCGCGAACGGGAAGGGCTCTCCCGCACCCAGCTCGGAGCCCAACTCGGCTACGGCGAGGACCAGATCGCCTCAGTCGAACTCGGCCGCCGCATCCCGAAACCGGAGCTGATCGAGCGGGCCGACCAGGCCCTCCGGGCCGGTGGCGTCCTGATCGCGATGAAGGACGAGGTCGCGCGGGCCCGGTACCCCGCGTTCTTCCGCGACGCCGCGAAGCTGGAGGCGGAGGCGGTGGAGTTGCACGCCTACGACGCCCTGGTGGTCAACGGCCTTCTGCAGACGGAGGAGTACGCACGGGCGGTGCTCTCGATGATGCGGCCGCCGCTGGACGACGATGTCATCGAGCAGCGGGTCTCCGCCCGACTGGCGCGCCAGTCCCTCTTGGCCAGGCGCCCGGCGCCGGTCATGAGCTTCGTGATCGACGAGTCGGCTCTGCGAAGGCCCATCGGCGGGTCCGCCGTGTTGCGCGGTCAGCTCGAACAGATTCTTCTGATCGGCCAGCAGCGCAACATCGAGGTCCAGATCATGCCACTGCAGCGGGCCCAGAACGCTGGACTGGCAGGCCCGTTCACCTTGTTCGAGACGCGGGATGGGCGCAGGATCGCCTACGTTGAGGTGCAGAACGTGAGCCACGTGCACACGGAACGCGAGCAGGTGCGCGGGCTTGAGGTCAAGTACGGGATCCTGCGTGCTCAGGCGCTCACACCTCACGAGTCCCGAGCGTTCGTCGAGAGGTTGTTGGGAGAGCCATGAGTGTTGACGAAGCCGTGCCCACCTCGTCGGCGGTGACGTGGGTGAAGAGCAGCTACAGCAGTGAAGAGGGCGGCCAGTGCGTGGAGGTGGCCCTCGCGGCGGACGCCGTTCACGTCCGTGACTCCAAGGACCCGGACGGGGCCGCGCTCCGCCTCGATCCGGCCGCATGGACGGCGTTCCTGCGCTTCGCCGCCGCGCAACAGCTCTGATCCGGGGGCGCCTCCCCCCTACCGGCGCCGGCTCTCGCCAGGTGCCGGTAAGGGGCGTCGCTCCAACGGCTACGGCTTGCGGGCCAGGAGGTACGCGCGCTCGGTGTCGGCCTCGCCGGGGTACGGACCCCGGATCAGCGTCGCCTCCATGGTGAACCCGGCGGCGGTGAGGCCTGCCGCGACCTCCTCGGGTCGCAGGGCGAAGAAGTCGAGCGACACCGGCCGGTCGAACCAGGAGTCCCGGTGCCGGACCTCCTCGCCCGCGTGGAAGGCGGCGAGGACGAGGCCCCCGGGCCGCAGCACCCGGGCGAACTCCGCATACGCGAGCGCTCGTTCCTCGGCCCGCAGATGGATCAGGGCGTAGAACGCCGCGATACCGGCGAGTTCCCCGTCCTCCAGCGGAAGGTCCAGCATCGAACCGACCCGCACGTCGAGGCCGGGCCGTCGCTTCTGTGCCACCTCGACCATGCCCGGCGACAGGTCGACACCCATCACCGGCACACCGAGGTCGTCCAGGAAGCACGCCACCTGCGCCGGTCCGCACCCGACATCGGCCACGGGACCGCCCGCCGGGACCTGCTCGGCGAACGCCGTGAGCATGGCGCGGTCCAACGGCTTGGAGGCCAGGTCCGCAGTGAAACCGTCCGCGTAGACATCCGCGACCGCGTCATAGGCGTCGCGGATAGAGGTGCTATCCATCTGGCTAGTATCTACATGCGGCCATGGCTTTGACCAGAGCAAACCGGAGGAGAACGCATCACACTGTGCCGCGCCGCCCGCCAGCCCGCTCAGCAGGGGGCGGGTATGCGGACACGCAGGGCCGTAGAACACTGGTGCTCGTTCGAAGCGTCACCCGACCACGGGCACTGACGCTTCGCGAGTCATCGACCTACGCCGAGAGCCTGCCGGGAGAGCCATGAGCGCGATCGATCCTGCCGTCGAAGCTATAGAGGACCTGGTCTGGTTCAAGAGCAGCCACAGCGGAGCCGAAGGCGGCCAGTGTGTGGAAGTCGCCCTGGCGGCGGACGTCGTTCACGTCCGTGACTCCAAGGACCCGGAGGGTGCGGTACTCCATGTCGACCCGGGCGCGTGGACGGCGTTCGTGCGCTTCGCCTCCACTCATCGGTCGTGATCGATTTGGCCTCGATCGGTGGTGCTGCCCGGCGGCGCAGCGACAGCCTCACCGTCGCCGACCGGGCCGCACATCACCTCACGCCGCTGGTGCGGTGACCGAGGGACTCGGCGACGAAGTGCCGGGCGACGACGGCGGCTGCAGACAGGGCAGGGTGACGGTGATGGACACACCCTCGCCCGGCTTGGTGCTGCTCAGGCCGACGACGTAGTGCTCGCCCGGATGGTCGGCCCGGAACTCGATGGTGGGAGCGGCGGAAGGGGATCCGGCCGTGGACTCCTCGTACTCGCTGATCCTCAGTCCCTCACCCGCGAGCGCGTCCCGCACCCTGCGGGTCATCTCGACGCGCTGGCCGTCCGGAACCTCCAGACTGGTCAGGGACGTGAACTGGTAGGGCTCGCCCGGCTCCGCGATGCCATGGCCCAGACCCGGGCACCGGTACTTGGCGGAGATGTGCCCCACCCACGGGTTGCGGGTCGGGCCTCCCGCCGCCTGCAGCACGTGGTCGTGCAGCTGGTTCGCCCATTTCTCCGCCTCTTCCGGCGACTTGACGGTCGAAGGCAGCGGGGGCGGCAGCGGGGCGTCCACGCCGGCCGTGCACGCCCCGAGGGTCGCCCCCAGCACCAGCACCGCGGAAGCGCGGGCGACCTGTGAGGCCATGGATCTTTGCTGCACGGGCGGAGCTCCCCGGATTGAACACGTGTGCGTATGGACGGGCGGATGCTACGCGCAGCCGCCCTCGCTTCGCATCCCGATGGACGGGCACCACTCACGCCGATTCCGGCTGTCGCGCCGGAGGCCGAGGCCTTCGTCGAATCCGTCCTGCTCGCGACCATCACAATGAACCCCATGAGCACTGCATCGAACTGGCCTACGGAGAAGCTGGCCGCACTCCGACTCGGCAGACGGCTCGTCACAGAGGTGCCGGCATCGAGGCCCGGCCGCCGTGCGTTCGTGGACATCACCCCGAGCTTGAGCGCACCCGATGCCCAGGCCCGGGACGAGGGCTGGGCTCGCAGCGACTCGGGCCGAAGCTTCCTCCTGGAACATTGGGAGTACGAGGCCGATCGCATCGAAGGCTTCGACTACGACATCGGTGCGGAACTCGTGCAAACCGCTTCGGCGGCGAACGAGCCCGACCTGGACATCGTGCTCAAGGCATGGCAACTACCTCCGGACCGCTTCGTCCATCCCTGGGCCAGCGAAGACCCCAAGTAGCTTCGACGACGATGCAGTGGGCAGCCACTTGCAACACGGGGTGGGCTACGAGCTTCCGATGTCCCGCAGGACACGGGCGAGTTCGTGTCGGGCGGTGAGCGTGTACGGGTGCTGGTCGCCGAACTGTGCCCGTCAGATGCCGGCGACGGCCGTGAGCGCCGGCGGGGCCGTTCGGCTGCACCGGCCGTCGCACCGGGCCGCCTCGGGCGGGTCGGCAACGGGGCGCCGCCGTGGCACTCCGGCACCGTCGCGAGCGCAGGTTCAGGCCTGTGCGTTCATCGACACGGCGGCACTGCCCGCCTACACGATCAGAAACCTATCCAGTACCGTCGCACGGGGCCGTGCTCGGTGTCCTGGACGCCTTCGAGGACGCCGCCGTGATGCTCGACCGTCCTCACCGAGGCAAGGTTGTCGGCCTCGCAGACGATCAGCACCCGGTCCAGGCCGAGCGCCCGCGCCTCGTCGAGCATTCGGCCCAACGCCCAGGTGGCCAGCCCGCGTCGACGCGAGGACGGCCGGATGCCGTAGCCGATGTGCCCGAACCGCAGCACGTAGTCGTCGGGCCCTTGTCGCAGGACGATCCCGCCGTGCACCCGGTCGCCCTCGACGATCCATCGATACGTACAACCCCGGCCGTTCGCAAACTCCTTGGGGTCCGACCGGTCCGCCAGCCGACCCACCCACGCCACGAACCCTTCCGGCGAGTCGACCTCGTCGGACGGCATCACCCCGAAGCCGTCCTCGTGGAGGCCGGGGCCCCATTCGTGATGCGCCTCAAGCCAGGCGGAATGCAAGTGGGCAGCGGGCGCGATCAGTTCAAGCATGCGTCGACCCTATCGATCCAGGCCGCTGCGATCTACCGTCGGTGTGCGTACTGCCTGCGAAGGAAGCCTCCTACAGCCGTTCCCGACCGATCCGTCTTTTCTCGCCCTTGTGCCGTCCGTTCCGGCCCGGCGTGACAGCAGGGAGGCCGGCTCGTCAGCGCCCTTCAAGCGAGTGGGATCCGACAGCCGATTCCCAGGACGGGATGGGACTACGAGCTCTCGATGTCGTGGAGGACCTGGGCGCATTCCCGGCAGGTGGCGGCGGTGCCGGGGTGGGAGTTGTCGGGTTGCTCCCGTCGGGCGGAGAGGGCGGCGACGAACTCGGTGTGCGCCGCCTCCGGTTCCCCGAGCGTGTGCAGGACGCGAGCGATCCGGATGGTGTGACGGCTCCGCCGCTGATCCGGTGGCCCGGCTGCCGCAACAGGCGGCGTTGGGCCGGCTGTGGGGGAGGGCAGGCCTGCTGGATCGCCTCGGCCCGGCGATCGGTAGCGTAGGGATCTTCGCCGGGCGCACCCCTGCGGAGTCCGTGAAGGCAGACGCCGATGACCGACATCCACGCTCGACAGGCGAAGGTTCGCCTCGATACGGCCCGGAGGGCCTCACGGTCTTCCGCGGGGCGACCGCTCGCCCCGGGGAGAGCAACTGCGAGTGCCACTGGGGCAGTGCGGAGGAGCTCGCCCTCCTCAAGACGCCGGACGTGCGGCTCGACCTCGACCTCCTCCGGCGGGCCTGGCAGCCTACGGATTGGAGAGACCACGGCGCGGTGCTCCGCCGCATCCTGCCCCAGCTCGCGGGCACCCTCCTCGACAGCCGATCGGAGTCGTTCCGGTACCGGGACGAGATCGGCGTCTCGATCGCCCGCGGGAAGTGGCAGGAGTGGCCGCGGGAGCAGGCCGCGGCCGTGCGGGAGTTCCTGCACGCGTTCTGGGCCCACAGCCTCGTCACCACCGGCCCCTTCGGGCACATCTCCCGGACGCTCGCCCTGTGCGTCGAGGCGTCGGGCGAACTGAGCCCGTGGCTCGACGTCTGGGAGGCGCTGGAGCACCCGATCGCCGACCGGAACCTCGCGGAGGCGGTGGACACGTGGGACTACGACCTGCTCGCCGACGAACTTCCCTGGTGGACCTGGTACGACAAGGACGAGATGCTGGCGGTCCTCACCGCCTGGCTCACCCGCCACGCCCCCGCTCGGCTGCGAGCGCACGACGCCCCGGACGACCTGCTCCAACGCCTGAGGCTGATCGGTCTCACCGGGCCCGCCCGCTGGCACGATCCGCACTGGCCCGGCTACACGTACTGATCACCTACGGGCGGCCGTCAGGTGCAGGGACCCGGGGGCACCACCGCGCGGGTGGTGCCCCCGGGGCGTGGCTCACCCGGACTCCGGCGCCCCCGTCCGCCGGACGACGTCGAGCAGCAGCCCCGCCGCCACCTCCACGCCGTCGCCGCCGATGGCGGCGGCCAGCGCGGCCGCCCGTTCGCGGGTCCCCTCGTCCAGTGCCGTGGCGAGCGCGGCGGAGAGCGACTCGAAGGTTGGGTTCGGGCCGTCGTGGGCCACGCCGATGCCCAGGTCGGCCACCCGGCCCGCCCAGTACGGCTGGTCGGCCATCTGGGGGACCACGATCTGGGGCGCACCGGCGCGGGCGGCCGTGGTGGTCGTACCGGCGCCGCCGTGGTGGACGACGGCGGCCACGCGGGGGAAGAGGACGTGGTGGTCGACGTCGCCGACGGCGAGGCAGTCGTCCTGGTCGTCGATCAGGGCCAGGTCGGCCCAGCCGCCCGACACCAGGACCCGACGCCCCTGCACGCGGACCGCCTCGATGGCGGCCTTGGCGACGTCCCCCGCGTCCCGCATCGGGATGCTGCCGAAGCCCACGTACACCGGCGGGGTGCCGGCGTCCAGGAAGGCCTCCAGCTCGGCCGGGAGCGGACGTGCGCCCGGCCGGAACCAGGCGCCGGTCTGCACCACGTCCAGCTCCGCAGGCCGGAGCCACGGGCTCAGCGTCGGGTCGGAGGCCAGCCAGGGCCGGTCGGTGAGGACGTAGTCGCGGAAGTCGTCCACGAGGGGCAGGCCGACCGACTCGCGGTGGTGGTTGAGACCGGTGCCGAAGAGCTCGTTCATGACCTCGACGTCGAGGTCCCACAGCACCCGGTTGTCGCTCACCCCGGGAGGGAACGGCCTGCCCGGGCGCGCGAACGGCGGGTGGTGCGGCGAGGGCAGGTAGGACGGGAAGTACGCCACGAACACGTACGGGATGCCCAGCTTCTCGGCCGCCGACCGCGCACCGGCCGCCGCCGGCAGCAGGCCGGTCGCCACCACGGCGTCGCACCCCTCGGCCGCCTCGACGACCGCCTCGTACGTCGTGGCGACCAGGGCGGCCGCGCGCTGCGGCAGCCCCTCCGCCGGCATCGGCGCCTTCCCGCTCACCACCCCCTGCACCACCGGCCGCACCGGCGCGCCGATCGGCGACAGCGGGAGGTCGGCGGCGGCCAGCAACTCCGCGAAGTCCGGCGGCGCGCACACCCGCACCTCCGTCCCGAGTGCCCGCAACCGCGCGGCCAGCCCCAGCATCGGCTCGATGTCGCCCCGCGAACCGTAGGACATCAACAACACGCGCATGACGGTCTCTCATTTCCCTTGATCACAGCGTCGATCGGGAATTCTGCGCCATACCCCGGGCCTTGCCGCAAGCCCCGGGGTGCGCTATATGTTGAGAGTGGCGGGGAGCGATGTCCCGTCTTCTTTCGTGTCCGGAGCATGAATTGCGGCGAGCCGCTCGAATCGGTCACGCTGCGCCGCCCGGTGACGGCCGTCCGGTTCGCGACCGGTGTTCAGCCGGCGGACGGTGAAACCCCGGCTGCCAATGCCCCGAGAAGGCGGGCGAGTTCGGCCGGCTCGGAGAACATCGGCCAGTGGCCGGAGTCGATGTCGACGAACTCGACCCGCGCGGCCCTGGAGAGCTCCGGCGACTCGCCGGCGGCGATCCATTCCCGGGCCTGCTCCGGAGTGAACTCCGGGCAGACCACCACGACCGGAACCTCGAAGCGGCGCTCGTCCGACAGCCGGACCACGCCCCTGGCCACCTGCTCGGGGACGGGGACGGCAGCGGCTTCGATGCGCCGCCGCAGCTCCTCGTCGAGGTCGGCGCTGTCCGCGCCCTCGAACGGGCCCCAGCCGGGGAAGGGCATGGCGCCGTCGCGCATCTCGAAGAAGTCGGCGTACGGCTGGCCGTCCTCCTTGGGGAAACCGCCGATCAGCGCCAGCTCGGCGATCCGCCCCGGGCGTGCGTCGGCGGCCAGCCAGCCGAGGGTGCAGGCGGCCGAGTGCGCCACGAGCAGGGGCTTCTCCTCCGTCGCGTCGACGGCGGCGAGGACCGCCGCCAGCTGGTCGTCCAGCGTGGCGGACGAGGATCCGTCGCCCTGGCCCGGAAGGGCCACCGGCCGCGGGCGGTGACCGAGAGCCTCAAGGGCCGGTGTCACCGCCTCCCACGCGGTTCCGTCCAGCCACAGGCCGCCGATGAGCAGGATGTCCACGGTGAGACCAACTTTCCGTCGAGGTAGGGGCAGAGACAGCCGAAGTAGGGCCGGCGGCAGCCGGGGTGGGGCCGGCGGGAGCAGCCGAAGGCGCCGCGCGGTGGACGCGCCCTGCCCGACCGGGCCCTGCCATGCTAGGAGGGGTTCAGGACGATCCGCTTCCTGATCGTCAGGGAGCCACCTACGCTGTCCGAGGTGGAGACCGGAACGAGCCCCACCGCCCGCGCGCTGCGCACCCTGGAGATCCTGCGGACCCG
Organism: Kitasatospora sp. NPDC004240; assembly: GCF_053603215.1. Classification (NCBI taxonomy): domain Bacteria; kingdom Bacillati; phylum Actinomycetota; class Actinomycetes; order Kitasatosporales; family Streptomycetaceae; genus Kitasatospora; species Kitasatospora sp. NPDC004240. The sequence goes on from NZ_JBSGFD010000086.1 coordinate 13,990, forward strand.
CCCCGGCACGACGGCCGAGCAGCTCGCGGAGCGGCTCGGGGTGACCGATCGCGCCGCACGTCGCTACATCGCGATCCTCCGGGAGGCCGGCATCCCCGTGGAGTCCGTGCGCGGCCCGCACGGCGGCTACCGGTTGCGGCCCGGGACCAGACTGCCGCCGGTGACCTTCACCCAGAGCGAGGCGCTCGGCCTGGTCATGGCGGTGCTCGACGGCAGGCCCGCCGCCACCGATCCCGGGGACCTCGTCGGCTCCGCCCTCGGCAAGGTCATCCACGCGCTGCCCGAGGGGATCGGGCGTCAGGCGGCCGCGCTGCGCGAGCACGCCGCGGCCGCGCCCGATCCGAACGCGGCCTACGCCGATCCCGCCGTCACGAGCACCCTGGTGAACGCGATCGCGTCCAGGCGGCGCGTGCTGATCACCTACCGGAGCGAGGCCGGCAACCAGTGGCAGGCCGAGGTGGACCCGTGGGCGGTCGTCGTACGCCGGGCGCGCTGGTACCTGCTCTGCCATTCCCGTCGCGTGGACGCCGTGCGCACCTACCGGATCGATCGGGTGCTGGCGGCCGAGGAGAGCGCGGGCGGGCTCCGGATACCGGAGGACCTCGACCCGGTCGCGGTGCTGGAGGAGAACCTCGGCACCGGATGGGCCCATCCCACACGGGTGCTCTTCGACGCGCCGGTGGAGCGGGTCGCCCCGTGGGTCGGGCCGTCGATGGGACGGCTCGAACCCGTCGGGCCGGCGGGAGAGCGTTGCGTGCTCGTCGGCAGTACCCGCAACCCGGCGATGTACGCGCAGGAGTGGCTCGCGGCGGTCCCCTTCGCCTTCCACGTCGTGGGCGGGACGGAGCTCCGGGACGCGGTCGCCGACCTGGCGTCCCGCCTCGGCGCGGCCGTGTCCGACCCGGTACCGGGGACGGGACGGGGCTGGCGCCAGGGTGCCGTCGGCGAGTGAACTCCCCGGTGGCTCCGGCGGAGTTCCACCTTCACCGCGTGCCTACGCGACGACCGCATGGCGGCCATCAACGGACGGCTGTGACGGGGCCTTCAGGACCCGTAGGGCCCGCCCCGGAAGTTCACGCTCCTGTGCGCTCGGGAGCGGTGACCGCGGCCGTGCGCGATCCGGACACTCCTTGGCGCCGCTTCCCGGCCGGTCCCGCAGGAGACTACTGTCGAAGGCGGACCGAGGAGAGGAGCAGCAGGTGAGCGCGCAGTCTGCGGACCCGTACGGTACCGGCGAGCAGTCCCTGCCCGAGTGGGCTGTGACGGCCCCGCGTCCGACCGGGTGGGAAGCCGAGGACCTGGATCGGTTGCCCGAGGCACCTCGGCACACCGAGCTCATGGACGGAGCACTGATCTTTCCGATGAGCCCTCAGCGCTCGTGGCACTCGTACGTGCTGGACGGACTCGTACTCTCGCTGCGGCAGGCCGTGAAGGGTACGACGATGCGGGTGGAACGGGAGATGAGCATCCGGCTCGACCGACGGAACCGGCCGGAGCCCGACCTGGTGGCGACCACGGCGCCGTACGCCAAGGACCGCACGATGTACGCGCCGGAGGAGGTCACCCTGGTGGTGGAAGCGGTGTCGCCGGACTCCGAACACCGTGACCGCGAGGTGAAGCCGGGCCGGTACGCGCGTGCCGGTATCCCGCACATGTGGCGGATCGAGGACAAGCCTGACGGGACGACGGTCTATACCTACAAGCTGGACGTCGTCACCCAGGCGTATGTGGCGACCGGTGTGCACCGCGGGCAGCTCAAGGTCGCCGAGCCGTTCCAGGTCAGTATCGACCTCGACGACCTCACACCCTGACGGCCGCAGGAGCCGGTCAGCCGCGGGCGTCGGCCCGCCGCGCGTGCAGGGCCGCCGCTTCGTCGAGGAGGGGCCAGCCGTCGAGTCGCACCGGTCGTCGGTCGTCGGGGTTCCATCCGTGGGTGAGGGCGGTGTCGAGGAGGGCGCGGACGGAGCCGGGTTCGTGGAGGTTGAGGGAGGCGCCGCGGATGCGGCCGACGTCGCCGGAGCCCGTGTAGGCGCCGCCGGGGACGAAGGTGTCGGGGCTCTCGGCGAAGACGATGCGCAGGGGGCCGCCGGTGCCGGAGGGCTGCGGGGTCAGGGTGAGCGTCTCGGCGCAGTCGACGGCGCGGCCGTCGGCGAGGCGGCGGTGGCTGTGGCGCAGGGTCCAGAGGTGGACGCGGTCGTCGGTGACGAGGCGGCGCGGTCGCTTCGGGTTGCGGGGCACGGGTCGAGCGTACGTGCCGTCAGACGGGCAGCGGGTCCTCGACCTGGGTGAGGAGGTGGGCGCCGTCGTTGCGGACGTTGTTGACGTCGGTGGCGACGGCGCGGACGGTGAGTTCGGTGCCGCCGGGGGCGTGGAGGAGGGCGCGCAGGCTGTCGGGGTCGGTGTGGTCGGGGTCGAGCCAGGCGGCGTGGTGGGCCTCGGGGATGGTGAGCGGCATGCGGTCGTGGACGCGGCCGGCGGCGTCGGTGGCGTCCGTGGTCAGGATGGTGCAGGTGGTGAGCCAGGCGAGCGGGTCGTCGTCGGCGCGGGTGGAGTCGCGCCAGAACTCGTAGAGGCCGGCCATCGCCATCAGGGTGCCGTCGGCGGGGGTGAGGAAGTACGGCTGCTTGTACGGCTTGCGGACGTCGGGGCCGGCGGCGACCTGGCGCCACTCGTAGTAGCCGTCGCCGGGGATGATGCAGCGCCGGGCGGCGAAGGCCCGCTTGAACGAGGGCTTCTCGTGGGCGGTCTCGGCACGGGCGTTGATCATGCGGGCGCCGCCGGAGGGGTCCTTCGACCAGGACGGCACCAGGCCCCACCGCAGGGCGCGCACCTGGCGGGTGATCTCGCCGGTCTCCTTGTCGAGGCGTTCCAGCACCGCGAGGACGTCCCGGGTCGGTGCCACGTTCCAGCTGGGCGCGAAGGTGTCGTCCGGGACCCTGGACACCGCCTCGAAGAGCTGGGCGACGTCGGTGGGGGTGGTGGTGGAGACGAAGCGACCGCACATACCGACCAGGGTGCCACGGATCCGCCGGTGCCGTGGTGGTACCAGGCGGACAGGAGTGACGGACGGGGAGGGGAGGCCTGCCCCCGTGTCAGGCCTCCCCCCCCGTAGCGGCGCGGCGGAGGACTACGCCGCCACCCCGCGCCGCAGCGCACCCGTGAGCTCGGCGATCTGCCGCTGCGACACCTCCGCCGACAGGATCGCCTGGGAGCCGTGGAAGGTGCCCGGCCACTGGTGCAGTTCGACCGTCACCCCTGCCCGCAGCAGCCGCAGCGCGTACTCGACGGCCTCGTCGCGCAGCGGGTCGAACTCGGCGGTGCCGATGTACGCGGGCGGCAGGCCGGTGAGGTCGGTGGCGCGGGCCGGGGCGGCGTACGCGGTGGCCGGCTGCCCGCCGAGGTACAGGGCCCAGGCGGTGGTGACGCCGGAGCGGTCCTGCACGGGGGTGTCGGTGAAGTTCAGCTGCGACCAGGTGTCCTGGCGGTCGTCGAGGCCGGGCTGGTTGAGCACCTGGAAGTGGACGCGCGGGCCCTGCTCGTCGCGTGCCCGCAGGGCGAGGCCGGCGGCGAGGCAGGCGCCGGCGCTGTGGCCGCCGACGGCGATGCGTCCGGGGTCGATGCCCAGCTCGTCGGCGTGCTCGTGCGCCCAGGCCAGGGCGGCGTACGCGTCGTCGAGGGCGGCCGGGTAGCGGTGTTCGGGGGAGCGGCGGTAACCGACGGAGATCACCACGGCGCCGGAGCCCGTGGCGAGGCGGGCGGCCCAGGGGTGCTCGGTGTCCAGGTCGCCGAAGACGAAGCCGCCGCCGTGCAGCCAGACGACGGCGCCGCCGGTCGCCTGCGGCGGGAGCGGGCTGTAGACGCGGACGGCGACGTCCGTTTCGGCGGGGACGGTGCGGTCCTCGACCTTCAGTCCGGTGAGGTCGGCCGCGGGCAGGGAGGCGACGCGTTCGGCGAGGGCCTTGCGGGCGGCGGCCGGGTCGCCGAGGTCGATCTTGGGGAGCAGCGGGATGAATGCTTCGAGTTCGGGATCCATGTGGTCCATCCTGCGGACGGCGGGCCGGTCCGTGCAGCCGCCGGGTGTCGCGCATCGGGCCGTGTTCGTGCACCGATCGGCGCACTGCCGCCGGGCCCGCCGGTCCTATCCTCCTTCCATGGACGCGTTGGCCGATCGGCTGTCACAACTCGATCCGCACGTGGAGGGCGCGATCCGCGTCGTGGCGTTCTACGACGCGCTGATGCGCCGTCGGGTGGACCTGCCGGCGCTGGCCCGGGCCTCGGCGGGTCTGGCCGAGTGCGTGGCCGGGGTGCGGTTGAACGGCGCGGCGCGGGCGATCCGGGTCTCACCGGAGGGCCGCGAGGCGTCCGCGGCGCCGGGGCCGGCGTCGAGCACGGCGCCGATCACCCTCGACGAGGAGGAGATCGGCACGGTCTGGCTGGAGCGCTCCGGCCCGCCGAACCCGCTGGACCCGGTGCTGCTGGACCGGCTCGCGATCGCCGCCGCGGCCGTCGCCGAACGGTACGGCCCGGCGCGCACCACCATGGCGGACCCGGCCCTGGTGGAGCTGGCGATCGGCCCGGACAGCGACGAGGCGGCGCGGGCCCGGGCACTGCGCCTGCTGGGCTTCGCCGCCGGGCGGCCGGTCCGGGCCGTCGCCGTACCCGCATCGCTCCCGCTGCCGCTCGACCGGCTGGGCGCGCTGGTCTGCCCGGCGGGCCCGGTGAAGGCGGCGCCGCTGGCGGACGCGGGGGTGCTCCTGGCCACCGCCGTCGACCCGGGCCGGTTCCCGGCGGGCGTACGGGCGGGCATCGGCGCCGCCGACGGCCCGGACCGCTCCTGGCGGCAGGCCCGTACGGCGCTGCGCTTCACCACCGCGCGCGAACCGGTGGTCCACCACGGGGACCTGGGCGCGCTGGCGCTGCTGGCCGAGCTGCCCCGGGACCGCGTCCGGGAGAATGCCGACGTGGCCGCGCTCGCCCGGATCGCCGACAGCGTAGAGGACCTGGAGACCCTGGACGCCTACTGTGCCACCGGCTCGCTGCGCCGCGCCGCCGACCTGCTCCACCTGCACCACAGCAGCGTCGCCCGCCGCATCGACCAGATCGGCCGCACCCTCGGCATCGACCTCACCGAACCCGCCGGTCTGACCCGGGCCCGCCTCGCCCTCACCGCCCACCGGCTGTTGGGCGACTGACGGCGTCTGACGACCGGCGATGGAGGCTCGTTCCGCGCCCACTCGTGAGTTCTGGTCGACGGTGCCCCGGGGGCTGGCGGGGGCGAGGTAGGAATCTCCGGGCCGCTCCACGGCCGTGGCGGTCCGACCCGGTGTCAGCCCAGGCGGGCCTGGACCACGGCGTGGCGGCCGTCGGTGCGCCAGTGCGGGGTGGTGGCGTCGAGGTCGGCGGCGGTGGCCGGGGCGATGCCGAGGGCGACATCGGATTTGAGCGTACGCAGGGCCACGACCGGGGTGGGGAAGTGCCCGGTGGCCCGGGCGAACGGGTGGGCCGGCGGCCAGTGGCGGTCGCCCACCAAGCGGCGGTAGTTGAGGTCGCCCTTGAGGACTGTCAGCGCCGAGCCGGCGAGTTCGGCCCGCAGGTCGCCGGGCAGATCGTGGTAGGTCAGCGGCGCGCAGAAGAAGGGGTGGGTGCGGGCGAGGAGGGTGCCGCGCCGCAGCGCCTCGTCCAGCCGCCGGCCGACGGCCGCCGCCGCGGGGGCCGTGGAGGTGCGCAGCCGGTCCAGGGCGGCGAGCAGGTCGGCCGTGGTGGCGTCGGAGACGAAGTACGGGCGGGGCTTGAGGTAGAGCACGGCCTCGGCTGCGATTCCGGTGGCCAGCAGGTGGTCGATCAGCACCAGGTCGGGCAGCAGCTCCCGGCCGGCGTTGTCGGCGATCACCGAGATCCGCCCGCCGGAGGCGCCGGGCAGCCAGGCCAGCAGCTCCGCGGTGTCGTCGACGATGACGCCCGTGGCCGGATGCGCGTCATCGGGGTCGGCGATCAGCCGGAAGCCCAGGTCGGCGCGGTTGCCCCACAGCGCGGAGGAGAGCAGGGCGGGCGTACGGTGCTCCGCCGGGAGGCCGGCCAGCCCGTCCAGCACCAGGAGTTGCTCGTCGACGGCCGCGCCCGCCAGCTCGGCGTGCTTGAGCGGACCGAACGGGTCGACGCCGTGCCAGGTACCGGGCCGCAGGTAGCCGGTGGCGTCGAGCAGCCGGTGGTGGAACCAGTTCTCGGCCCACAGGAAAGGCGCCTCCCGCCAGGGCCGGCCCCACAGGCCCTCGCCCCAGGCCGTCCACGGCCCGTGGTCCGGGTCCTGCCCGTCCGGCGGGCTCAGCACCCCACCGGTGCTCTCCGCCAGCAGGTCGCGCACGGCCGCCCGCTCGGCGGGCCCGTACGGCAGCGCGTCGAGGAGCTTGCGGACCAGCTCCGGGTGCCGCTCGTGGAAGACGTTCCAGGGGAACGACCCGGGCACGTCGATGTGGATCTCCGGCGCGCTCGCCTCGTCCGGGTCGTCGGTCATCCAGGCCTCCTCGGGTCACGGCCCAGCCTAGAGGGGTCACGGCCCAGCCTAGAGGTGCGTCGCGGAGCGGGCCGGGGGGCGCGATGGCCGGAGCTCTGGAATCCTGGCCGGGCGGCGCCGCCGCGCGCCCACACACCGCGAGGAGCCGAGCATGTCCGGACAGTTCGAGGCGATCGTCGAGGTGGCACGGCCCGTGGAGGTGGTCTTCGCCTACCTGGCCGACGGCCGCAACGATCCCCGGTTCAGCCCCCGGGTCCAGGAGATCGCCAAGAGCCCGGACGGTCCGACCGTCGTCGGCACGGTCTTCCGCAGCACGGTGAAGGACGCCGGGGTGCGCACCTCCCGCGAGTTCCGGATCACCCGCCTGGAGGAGCCGCGAACGATCCGCTGGAGCGAGCAGAGCCGGAACCTGATCACCGCCGAGGGCGGGTACGACCTGGAGCCGCTGCCGAACGGGCGGACCCGGGTGCGGGTCTTCAACACCCTGGAGGGCCACGGGATCGGCAAGCTCCTGGTCGGCCCGGCGCTGCGCGCGGCCCGCAAGGACGCCCCCGGCTTCGGCCGGCGGATCAAGGCGGCGGTCGAGCGGTCCTGAGCAGCCGGCTCCGCCGGACGCCCGGCCGGGCGTCCGGTCGACCTCCGGTGAGACCCGGCAGTTCACCGAGGCCGTCAGTCGATCCGGGCGGGGTGGGTCGGCGGCCGGGGGAGCGCGACATGGCCGCGGTCGCCCGGGCCGATCCGGTGCTGGAATCCGGGGCGCCGGCGAGCGTCGGGCGTGAGGCGCGGCCCGTCGCGGGTCTGCTCGTCGTGGGTGGCGAGGACGGAACCGCTCACCGCGTCCAGCCCTCGGGGCCGGGGCGGAGCGCCATGTAGCCGTCCAGCGATCCGAAGCCGAGGGAGTGGTAGAGCGGGGCGCCGGCCTCGGTGGCACGCAGCTCGATGGAGCTGCACCCGGCTGACTTGAGTGCGTCGATGAGGGCCTCGGTGACGGCCCGGGCGTGGCCGCGACGCCGGTGGGCGGGGTCGGTGGCGACCGTGTGGACGCGGCCCCACAGCCCGCTGGGGTGGGTGGGGCCGCGGTAGCCGTGGTAGACGATGCCGATGGCACAGGAGGCGAGCGTGTGTTCATCGGCGGGGACGACGTAGGCGAGCAGATCGGGGTCGGTGCCGAGGCGGGTGCGCATGTCGTCGCGGAAGGTGGAGCGCCACTCGTCGGTGAGTCGGGCGCCGTCGAGGACCGCGACGCGCAGGCGCAGCAGCTCGTCGGCGTCCTGAGGACCGGCGGGGCGAACGGTGGGACCGGGCACGGTGCTTCCTCTCGGGGGCGCTCAGTGAGGCAGGTGCGGTGGTGGCGGGGGGTCCAGGCGCACGAGGTGACGGTCGGTTCCGCCGTCCGGCCGGTGCACGGTCCGGTAGGCGTACGGGACGGTGCTCTCGGGGAACGTGACGACGCCCTCCTCCACGACGGTCTGCTGCTCGGCGATGGCGTGCAGTCGGGCGTCGGTGTCGGCCGGTAGGTGCGGTGCGGGCGGCCGTCGGTGTCGGCCCACCGCGTTCATGCGCCGATCAGGGCGCGTGTCGGTCGCCGCGGGGCGGCGGAGTTGTTCCAGGACGGTGCGGGCGTAGCTGAGGATCTCCTCGTCGTGGTGGTGGTCGAGGGCCCAGCGCAGGGCGGCGGGGCAGTCGACGGCCGCCCAGGCCCGGCACGCCGTCCACTCGTCGGCCGTGAGGTCCCGCCCGTAGCCGGTGAGGAAAGCCGTGCGGAGGTCCGGACGGTGCGGGGTCTGCTGGAGCATGACCCGCATCAGGTCGCGGCGTACGGGCTCCTCGACCTGGCTGCGTTCGAAGTCGATCACGCCGACGACCAGCTCGTCGCCCCGCCGGTGGACGAGCCAGTTCCTCGGGCCGAAGTCGCCGTGGCAGGAGACGGGAGCGGTGTGCGGGGGCTCGGCGCGGGTGGCCTCGGCCAGGACCGCGATGTCCTCCGCCGACAGCCGGGCGTCGCGGGCGCGGTCGAGCGCTCGCCCGCGTTCCTGGTCCCAGGGCAGCCGCTCGCCGACCACGCCGTCGGAGGCCGGGTGGGCGTGGATGTGCGCGGCGAGCAGACCGGCCTGCCGGTAGACCTCACGCTCCTCGGCGGGGTCGAGGGTCGCCTTGATCGCCGGCGTGCCGGGCAGCGCGGTGGTGACGATGAGCAGCGACCGGGCGTCCGCGGCGAGCAGGGTCGGGGCGCGGCCGGGGCCGAGGGCAGGTGCGAGGTGACGGTAGGCGGTGGTCTCGCGCCGGTGCATGAGCGCGTTCTTGTGCCGCTTGGCGAACAGCCGGCTCCCGTCGTCGGCGCGGACCTCCCACACCGCCGGCCGGCCCGTACGGTCCCGCGAGCGCACGCCCAACGGCTCGTACGGACCCGCCGCTCCGCGCAGCAGCCGGTCGGCGTCCTCGGGCAGGACGGGCGCGGTCATGAGCGCGGCTCCTCGCACGTGTGCAGCACCGCGTCGGCGTCGGCCAGGACGAGGTGGACCCCGACGATCAGGGTCGGCGGATCCGTCCCGGGTGCGCGGCGGGCCGGGTCCGCCGGTGGGCCGGTGTCGTTGAGCGGGGTCACGAGGTCCTCCCGGCCGTGTGGTCGGCCGCCGCGGCGAGCAGCGGCAGGTAGTGGTGCATGTAGGGCGGCACCTTCAGGTCGAGCACCTCGTCGAGGGGGACCATGCGCACGGCCAGGCCCTCGTCGCCGAGCCGCAGGTCGCTCTCGGGGCCGTCCCAGACGGCGTGCAGGACCCGGGTGAGCGGGGAGACGAGGTCGTGCTGCGGGCCGGGCACCGGTCGCATCCGGCTGATCTCGATCCCGGCCTCCTCGCGGACCTCGCGGGCCGCGGTCTCCTGCGGGGTCTCGTCGGCCTCCCGCCACCCGCCGATCGGGGTCCAGTGGCCGGGCCAGGCGATGCCGGGCTTGTCGTCGCGGTGGTGCATCAGCAGCCGCCCGGCCCGGTCGGTGACCAGGACCATGATCCCCTCGAAGTCGTCGACCGGTCCGGGTTGTTCGAGGTAGAGCGCCGTTCCGGAGCGGTGGGCGCGCAGGATCCGCAGGAGTCGCCGGTAGCGGTACGGGTCCATGTGGGCGTACCAGTCGTGGGCGGTCTCGAACCGCCACTCGGTGTGCTCGCCCGGGTCGAGGCGGATCCGGGCCTGCTGCTCGGCGGTGAGGACGCCGCCGTCGAAGACGTAGCCGCAGGTGGGGAGCGGGTACTCGGCGCCGGCCTGCTTGTGGATGACGGCGACCAGGCGCTGCCGCGCGATGACCTCGGGGTTCTCCGTGGCGAGGTCGAGGCCGAGCTCCTCCCGGGCCTCGCGCAGGGCGGTGGTGAAGGGGGTCTCGCCGTGCTCGACGTTGCCGCCGGGGAAGCCCCAGACACCCGGGTTGATGGTGGAGCGCATCCCGAGGACGCGCCCCTGCGGGTCGGTGACGAGGAAGCAGCCGTACGAGCTGGGCCGGGCGATGGTGGTGACGTAGCCGCCGACGGGCCGCCAGCCGGGGAGGGCCAGCCGGTCGGTGAGCCACTCGATCACCGCGCGCTGCCCCTCCTCGGTCGGGGGCAGCCGGTCGGCGGGAGCCCACCGGTACTCGTCGTGGTCGGGCGACAGGACGACCGTCGTGCCATCGGGCACGAGGGCGGTGAAGACGAACTGCCGCACGTGCCTCCCCTGCTGGTCGGTGGAGTCGAGCTGGCGTGCGTACTCCAGCGTCAGTCCGGTGAGCCCGGTGGCCTCGGTCAGCCGCCGTGCCGCTGCCTCCGGTACGGGCTCGTCGCCGTCCCGTCCTCCGCCCGGGTACTCCCAGAGGCCGGGCAGGACGTCGTGCGCGGCCCGGCGGATCAGCAGGATCCGGCCGCAGGCGTCGCGGACCACCACGCCGACGCCGATCCGCTCGACGCCTTCGCGGAGGGCCAGGGTGGTCAGCACATCGAAGTCGATCACTGGAGGGGCTCCTTGGTCTCCCGGACCGGTACGGCCCGCCGGGGCGGGAACGCCGGTGCGCTCGTTCTGCGGATCCCAACTGCGGTGGCGGTCATGGAGAACCCAAATAAGTACTCGCAAGGCTTAGTTGATGGCCACTCGCCGCCGTTGCGCGTCTGATGATGGTGCTGTTCGAATGTGTCGCTCAAGCGGATTTCCACTGGGCGATCCCGGGGCGAACAGGGAGTTTTCGAGCACTTCCGAGGGATGCCTCAGCCTCCTCCCACTGCACGAGAAGGGCGGTGGGAAGAACGCCGGAGCCCAGTGCGCAGGCGGCGAGAGCCTGTTCGAACGCGGCCGTCCGGCCCGGGTCCGAGGTGCCCTCGGGGCCCGGGTGGACGAGGGGGCCGCGCGGTGCGTATCCGGCGCCGGGTTCACTCGTCCGGATGGTCAGGTGCCGTACGAGGTTTCGGGTGGTGTGCGTCCCTGGGCGGAAGCGCCGGGGGCAGGGGCGCGGGCCGGTGGTGGGCGACCAACGGGAATCGTCGGGCGACGGGGCCGGTTGGGTGCACGGGTGTCACGTCCGGATGACGGCGATCAGGTGGTTGTGGCGGTCCGGGTCCCGTGGGTCCGGCGGCCGTGGGCGTCGGGCTCACCCGGGCACGCGCGGGAGGTCGGCGAGGTGGCTGGCGTCCAGGGTGGTCATGGCGCCCCGGCCGAACATCGGGCTCACAGCGCGCCTGCGGGCCATGCCGGTCACGCTCATCCGCGTGGTCGAGGGAGGGTCAGGGCGGGCCGCTGATCCTGGCATTCGCAGGTGGTGCCGCCGGGGATGGTCACGCCGGTCCAGGCCCGGTGCCGTCCGCTGGCGAGGGCGTCGGCCAGCGGTTCGGAGTCGACCGCTTCATGCTGGTCCTGGTGGATCCGGAGGGTGACCTCGCCCGCGCCGGAGAGGGCGAGGAGTGCGGCGGGCCACCACAGCGCCGGCGCCGGCCACCAGCGGCAACCGGCCATCGGCTGATCCCGAACCCGAGGCCCGTCAAGAAAGGTACTCTCCATGCGACTTCGCGACTCCGCGTGCGCGCTTCCGGCCGCGGTCGGACTGCTGGCCATGGTCGCTCCGGCAACGCCGGTGGCAGCGGCCACCGTGAGGCAGGCGGACGTCGACGTCCCCGACGGCGTCTACACGCTGTCCAACGCCCTCGGCAGCGGCCCCGCGCTGCTGGACGTCGAGTCCGGTTCGACCGATCCGGGCACCCCGATCCTGCTGTGGCACACCACCGGCGGGGCGAACCAGCAGTGGGTCGTCACACCCACCCCCTCCGGCGTCCACACCCTGCGGAGCGCCAACAGCGGTCTCTGCCTGGACGGTTCCGACCCGCAGGGCACGACTCCGCCGGTGCGGCTCGTCCAGAACACCTGCGACGGCGGCACCCACCAGCAGTGGAAGCTCCAGGCCGCCGGCGACGGCACCTTCACCCTGGTGAACACCGCCAACGGACTGCTCGCCGACGCCGGCGACCCCGCGACGGGCGCCACCGCGACGGGCGGCACCGCGACCGGCGACCCCGCGGCCGACGGCACCGCGGTCGTCCAGCGGCCGCCCACCGGAACGGCGAACCAGCGCTGGAAGCTGACCCGGCTGACCAGGGTCGGCACCTACAGCGCGGGAATGCAGTCCGGCGGACAGGACGCCGTGAAGGCCGAGGGTTACGACCTCGACGGCAGGACCGTCCGCATGGTCGCCCACACCTCGGTGGCCGGAGGACTGCCCCGCGTGCGGCTGAGCAACGTGTACGGCACCGCGCCCCTGACCGTCGGTGCCGTCGGCATCGCGCGGCAGGGCGGTACCGCCGGCACCGAAGTGGCGGGCACCCACCGCACGGTGACCTTCGACGGTGCCACCACCGTCACCATCCCCGCCGGCCGGGACGTCTTCAGCGACCCGGTGTGGACCGGAGTGGGCGCCGACCAGGACGTGCTGGTCAGCGTCCACCTGCCCGACACCCCGTCCGGCGCCGACACCTGGCACCGGGACGCCCAGGACACCACATGGATCGGCGTCGGCGATCACGTCGCCGACCAGGGAACCGCCGACTACGCGCGCACCACCGACCACTGGTTCGTCCTCGCCGGTCTGGACGTGATGTCGTCGACGGCGACCGGCACGGTGGTGGTCGTCGGGGATTCCATCACCGACGGCGCGGGTTCGACGTGGGGCGCGAACCGCCGCTGGCCCGACGGCCTCGGACGGCGGATGGCAGCGGCCTCCGGCGGCGCCCCCAGGGGCGTCGTCGGCGTCGGCATCAGCTTCAACCGCGTGCTCAGCGACACCGGCGACGGCACCAACAAGGCCCTGGTCAGCCGCTTCGGGTACGACGTCCTCGGCCAGCCGGGCGTCAGGGAGGTGATTCTGGTCGAGGGCATCAACGACATCGGCAACGACATCGGCTCCGACGGCAGCGGTCCGCTGACCGCGGCCGATCTCGAGGCCGGGATGCGGAAGGTGATCGACCAGGCGCACAGCGCCGGTGTGAGGATCATCGGCGGGACGATCCCGCCCTATCAGGGCGCCCACTACTACACCGCCCGCGGTGAGCGGATCCGCGCGGCCGTGAACCGGTGGATCCGCACCGGCGGAGCGTTCGACGGGGTCGTGGACTTCGACGCGGCGCTCCGCTCGACCACCGATCCGCTGGCGCTCGACCCGGCCTACGACACCGGCGACCACCTGCACCCCAACGACGCCGGCCTCCAGGCCATGGCGAACGCGGTCGACCTCGGCACCTTCGTGAGCACCTTCGTGCCGTAGCCGAGCGGCCCGAGCGACTGCGACGGCCCCTTCCGCGTGAGCCCGGCGCGATCCCGCGAGGGGCTGCGGCGCACCGGGTACGTCGACGAGCCGTCCTGAGCCCCGGGCGCCCGGCCGTTTCCGTACGGAACGTGAGGGCGGGGCCCGTCCGGTCACCCAGGGCGAAAGTCGGGTAGGGATACGCATGGATCACCCAGCGATCCGCGAGGTCTGCTGGAGGAGTCGCACACCCGGTGCGGACCCCGGTGATCCAGGCAGGTGGTACCGATGTTCAACTCCGGCGAACGATGCGGTGGCGCGGGCGGGCACATGCCGCGGACCGCGATCTACCTCCGCTGCTACCCCGCCGACCTCTCCGGTCTGGACTGCCACCGGCGCGCCCTGGAGGACCTCGCCCGGGCGACCGGCCTGCCCGAGCCGCGGCTGTTCCTGGACAACGGACGGCGCGCCGGCGACGAACTGCCCGCCTGGGAGGCGCTGCTCGCCGCGGCCTCGGCCGGGTGGATCGACACCGTGCTGGTGCCGGGGCCGTTCGTGTTCGGCCTGGACCGGGGGAGGGCCGACGCCATGGTGGAGAGTCTCGCCCGGCGCGGCTGCCGGGTGGTCGACCTGCCGTCCCGCGCCGCCCGCACCGCGGCCTCCCGGGCCACCGTCGCCCCGCTGGTCCCCTCCGGGCGGCTCGCGTCGTAGGCGCGCCGGTCGGCGCCGCCGTCGACCTCCTGCACCACCTGGAGCTGCTGCCGGAGCTGAAGGTCCGCGGATCCTGCGGCGGCTGAGGCTTCCGGACCACATCGGGGGTTACGGCAGGTTTGAACCCGCGCGCGCTGAGCACACGCGATCAGCGAATCAAGGGTTCATCGGAACCGAGGAGGCCCCCATGATCATCCTTGGTGTGATCCTGCTGATCATCGGACTGCTGACCGGGATCGGCTTTCTCTGGACGATCGGCATCGTCCTTCTCCTCATCGGCCTGATCCTGTGGGTGATGGGCATGGTCGGCCACGCTGTGGGCGGCCGCAGCCACTACTACTAGCCACCCCCGCATCACGGCTGACCCGGCGCGCCGGCCCCCGGCGCGCCCGGGGTTGACCACCCCGGGCACCACCTGTACGCGGATCAACCCGCCGACCTGTTCACGGATCAACCCGTCGACGCTCCCACACCCGTGGCACGGAGCGCCGATGTTTCAGTGCTGGTGCCCCTCGTCGTGCCCGGCGGTGGGCGACGTGGCCGGCGCGGGGGCGGCGGGAGCGGTGGTCGGGGCGGTCGCGGCGGGAGTGCCCACCGGGGGAGTGCCGGCCGCGGGGAGGGTGAACGCGGCCGTGTGGACGGTGTCCTGGTGCTTGAAGTCCAGGAACAGCCGGTACTCGCCGCCGCTGGGCGCGGTGGTGGTGAAGGAGACGGCCGGTCCGCCGGTGGCGCCCTCGCCGTCGGGGTGGACGTGCAGGTAGGCGAGGTCCCCGGCGCGCAGCGCGACGAGGTGGCCGGCGGCTCCGAGGTACGGCTGGAGGTCGGTGACCGGGCGGCCGTCGCGGCTGACGGTGAGGGTGAGCCGGCCGGCCCGCCCCGGGGTGAGGTCGCCGTCGAGGGTGACGGTGTAGCCGTCGACGGTGACGGTCCGTCCGGTCGACGGCAGCGGGGCCGGGCGCAGCTCGCCGGCGGCGTGCAGGTCGGCGCCCAGGGTGAGGCCCTCGGTGGCGGCGGCCGGGGTGAAGTCGGCGAAGACCCGGTACTCCCCGGCGGCCGGCAGTGCGACGGGCGCGCTCCAGGTGCCGTCGGCGGCGCGGACGGGGTGCAGGTGCTGGAAGGTGGCGAGGTCGCGCGGGGCGACGATCAGGTGCAGTTCCTTCTCGTGTGCCGTGCGGTACTCGGTGACCGGGCGGCCGTCGGGGCCGAGCACCCGGAACCGCAGTTCGGTCGGTGCGCCGGCGGTGACGAAGGTGTTCTCCAGGCCGAGCGTGTAGCCGCGTTCGGAGATCTGGAGGCCGCCCGGCAGGTGCTCGGCGGCGGCAGGGGCGGCAGGGGCGGCTGGGGTGGCGGCGGTGGCGGTGGGCGCGGGGGTGTGCCCGGCGTGGGCGGCCGTACCGGCCCGTGGCGCTGGTGCGCCGCCGTCCCCGGTGGCGTGGCCGACGCCGTACGAGGCGCCGAAGACGGTGGCCACGCCGGCGACGAAGGCGGTGATCTTCAGGGCGGTGTTCATGACGGGCTCCTCGGTGGTGGCGCGGGTGGGACGGGACGGGTGATGACCCGGGCGGCCTCGGCGGTGACGTTCTCGATTAGATACCCCCAGGGGGTATTGATGCAAGACGTCGGAGCGGATTCTTGACACCCCTGGGGGGTAGTACGGCTACGCGACCGGGCCGTGGTCCACCGGGCAGGCCGTGCTGAACCGCTGCCGGTAGGCGGCGGGCGAGATGGCCAGCGTGCGCTGGAACGCGCGCCGCATGGTCTCGGCCGAACCGAAGCCGGAGCGCCGGGCGACCGCCTCGGTGTCGGCGTCGGTCTCCTCCAGCAAGCGTTGGGCGGCGCGCACCCGGACCTGTTCGACGTAGCGGCCGGGAGTGACGCCGAGGTCGCGGGTGAAGGTCCGGGAGAAGTGGCGCGGGCTCATCCGGGCCCGTTCGGCCATCCGCTCGGCCCGGTGGTCGCCCGCCGGGTCCTCGGCCACGGCCCGGAGCACCTCGTTCAGCCCTCGGTGGCCGACGTCGGCGGGGCGGGCGGTGCCGGCGAACTGCGCCTGTCCGCCGGGACGGCGCAGGTACACCAGGAACAGCTTGCCGATCCGGCGGGCGAGCGCGGCGCCGTGGTCCTCCTCGATCAGGGCGAGCGCGAGATCGATCCCGGCGGTCGTCGCCGCGGCGGTGGAGACGTGTCCGTCCCGCACCACCACCGCGTCCGGGTCGACCCGGACCGTCGGGAACAGCGCGGCGAGGTCGGCGCACGACGACCAGTGGGTGGTGGCCCGCCGGCCGTGCAGCTGCCCGGCGGCGGCGAGCACGAACGCGCCGGTGCAGACGGATGCCACCCGCCGCGACTCCGACGCCAGCCGCCGTACCTGGTCGACCAGGTCACGGGAGGCTCCGGAGGCGTCGGTGACCACCGTCTCGTCGCCACCGGCCACCACCAGCGTGTCCACCGGTCCGGCGACGGACTCCAGCGCGGTGTCCACCGCGATCCGCACCCCGCCGGAGGTGCGCACCGGGCGGCCGCCGGGCGAGGCGACCCGCACCTCGTACCCGCCGGTCAGCCCGGCGGCCTCGCCGAACACGTCCAGCGGCCCTGCCAGGTCGAGCATCTGGACGCCGTCGTAGACGGCGATCACCACGAGGCGGACGGGGGCGGGTGCGGTTCCGGTGGCCGGGCTGTCGATCATGCGAGCCATCGTGGTCCGTCGGGCGCGGTGGCCGCAATGACGTCGACCCCACCGATCCGGCCATCGTGGCGCGCCCGCCGCCCGTCCTCCGCCCCGGCCGCCGCACCGGCGTCCGGCACGCGGATTCCGCCTTCCGCGTGGTGTCCGGATCCGTGGGCCGGATGTCGTTGCGGCCGCTCCGGGCCTGCCGCGAGGGTGGTCTCCCGTTGGCGCCGACGAGCTGTCCCGCCCCTGCCTCCCGACTGTCGGCGCGGAGGATGACCATGGATTCACCACGGGTGCCCGGTGGCCTGCCGGAACCTCGCGAGGGCGCAGATCCGCTCTTCCACTGGCTCGCCCAGAGCGGCCGCGGCCGTGTACGGGGCGGTGCCGAAGTGCTGTCCGCCACCGGCCTCGCGGGTCTGGACTGGTTGGCGGTGCGCGGCCCGGTCGCGGAGGTCGCGGCCCTGATCCGTACGCTCCGGCCGGCTCCGGCGCCCGGCTGCCTGCTGGTCGGGGAGCCGGCGCTGGTCGGGCGACTCGCCGCGCGGATGGGCCTGGCCGAGCCGGAGCCGTTGGTCCTGATGGTGACCGACGGGCCGCCGCCACCTGGTCGGGCCGGCGGGGAGGACGCCGCGCACTGGCTGCCGGCCGGGCGGCTGGCGGAGGTCGACGCCCTGCTCGATGTCGCCTTCCCGACCTCGCTGGCCCGGCCGGGCGGTGCCGGGGTCCGCCGCTGGGCCGGCATCCGCGCAGGCGGTGACGGGCCGCTGATCGCGGTGTCGGCGGAGGCGTGGAGCCGGCCGGACCTGGGCTTCGTCGGCGGGGTGGCCGTGCATCCGGGGCACCGGGGCCACGGGCACGCGGCCGAGGTCTGCGGGTTCGTCCTGCGGGAGCTGCTCGCCGAGCACGGCCGGGCCGCGCTCTTCGTGGACGGGCGCAACGGGCCCGCCGTCGCGCTCTACCGAAGCCTGGGCATGTGGGGCCACCCGCTGGCCATGGTGTCTGTCCGCCCGTAGGAGGCCCCGGCTTCGAGGAAATCCCGGGCGAGGGTTGCACCTGATACCCCCCAGGGGTATAAATCTCTGCAAGGCGATACCCCAACCGGGTATCGATCGACCAAGTAGCACCTCACCGGAGGAACCCATGTCCTGCTGCTCCCCCGAAGGCACCTGCTCCACCGCCACCGCCACCATCGAGGCGCCCTCGCCGGTCACCACCGTCTACACCGTCGCCGGGATGACCTGCGGCCACTGCGAGCAGGCCGTCGGCAAGGCGCTCTCCGGCCTGGCGGGCGTCACCGCCGTCGCGGTGGACGTCCGGGCCGGCCTGGTCACCGTCTCCGCCGAGGCCGACCTGGACGACGCGGCCGTGGCCGCCGCGATCGACGACGCCGGCTACGAGCTCACCGGCCGCGCCTGACCCGGCCACCCCGCCCCGCCCGTACGGCCCCGGGGCCGCGGGTAACCCCCCAGGGGGTATCCGCGGCCCGGCGCCGGCACCCATCCCCGCATCGACTTTCCCCGCATCGACCACGAGGAGCTCAGATGACCACCCAGGCCCCCGCCTCCACGGAGGTGGAACTCGCGATCGGCGGCATGACCTGTGCCTCGTGCGCCGCCCGGATCGAGAAGAAGCTCAACCGGATGGACGGGGTCGAGGCCACCGTCAACTACGCCACCGAGAAGGCCCGGGTCCACGTCCGGGACGGCGTGGACGTCGCCGACCTGATCGCCACCGTCGAGGCCACCGGCTACACCGCGACCGTGCCCCGCCCGGCCGTCACCGAGACCGCCGACGCCGGTGCCGGGGCCGGGGCCGGGGAGGAGACGGGCGAACTCGCCCCGCTGCGCCAGCGCCTGATCACCTCGCTGGTGCTGGCCGTCCCGGTGATCGCGATGGCGATGGTGCCGGCCCTGCAGTTCGACAACTGGCAGTGGCTCTCCCTCACCCTGGCCGCCCCCGTCGTCACCTACGCCGCCTGGCCCTTCCACCGGGCCGCCTGGACCAACGCCCGGCACGGCGCCGCCACCATGGACACCCTGGTCTCGCTCGGCACCGGCGCCGCGTTCCTCTGGTCGCTGTGGGCCCTGTTCCTCGGCCACGCCGGGATGCCCGGCATGCGCCACGGCTTCGAGTTCACCATCGCCCGCTCCGACGGCTCCTCCAACATCTACCTGGAGGCCGCGGCCGGGGTGACCGCCTTCATCCTCGCCGGCCGCTACTTCGAGGCCCGCTCCAAGCGCACCGCCGGCGCCGCCCTCAAGGCCCTGCTGGAACTCGGCGCCAAGGACGTCACCGTCCTGCGCGACGGCCAGGAGGTCCGCATCCCGACCGCCCGGCTCGCGGTGGGCGAACTGTTCGTGGTCCGGCCGGGTGAGAAGATCGCCACCGACGGGATCGTCGAGCAGGGCGCCTCCGCCGTGGACGCCTCGATGCTCACCGGCGAGTCCGTGCCGGTCGAGGTCACCGTCGGCGACCCGGTCACCGGCGCCACCGTCAACGCCGGCGGACGCCTGGTCGTCCGCGCCACCCGCGTCGGCGCCGACACCCAGCTCGCCCGGATGGCCAAGCTCGTCGAGGACGCCCAGAGCGGCAAGGCCGCCGCCCAGCGCCTCGCCGACCGCATCTCCGCCGTCTTCGTCCCCATCGTCATCACCCTGGCCCTCGCCACCCTCGGCTACTGGCTCGGCACCGGCGAAGGCTGGGCCGCCGCGTTCACCGCCGCCGTGGCGGTGCTGATCATCGCCTGCCCCTGCGCCCTGGGCCTCGCCACCCCGACCGCGCTGCTCGTCGGCACCGGCCGCGGCGCCCAGCTCGGCATCCTGATCAAGGGCCCCGAGGTCCTGGAGAACACCCGCCGCGTCGACACCGTCGTCCTCGACAAGACCGGCACCGTGACCACCGGACGGATGGCCCTGCTCGCCGTCCACACCGCCGAGGGCGTCACCGAGGCCGAGGCGCTGCGCCTGGCCGGCGCCCTGGAGCACGCCTCCGAGCACCCCATCGCCGCCGCCATCGCCACCGCCGCCGCCCAGAAGGTCGGCGAACCGCCCGCCGTCGAGGGCTTCCAGAACGTCCCCGGCCTCGGCGTCCAGGGCGTCGTCGACGGCCACGCCGTCATCGCCGGTCGCGAGGCACTGCTCGCCGACTGGTCCCAGTACCTGCCGAAGTCGCTCGCCGAGGCCAAGCGGGCCGCCGAGGCCGCCGGACGCACCGCCATCGCGGTCGGCTGGGACGGCGAGGCGCGGGCCGTCCTGGAGGTCGCCGACGCCGTCAAGGACACCAGCGCCGAGGCGATCACCCGGCTGCGCGCCCTCGGCCTGACCCCGATGCTGCTCACCGGCGACAACACCGCCGTCGCCCGGGCGGTGGCCGCCGAGGTCGGCATCGCCCCGGAGCACGTCATCGCCGAGGTCCTGCCCGAGGACAAGGTGGACACCGTCAAGCGCCTCCAGGCCGAGGGCCGCATCGTCGCCATGGTCGGCGACGGCGT
>NZ_JBSGFD010000087.1:0-33847 GCF_053603215.1 Kitasatospora sp. NPDC004240
CCGGCTGGCCACCGGCGACGTGATCTTCCTGCCGGCCCGCCGCAGCCGGTGGCACCGCCGCCGGTGCCGACGGTGCGGCCCGAGGACGACATCCCCGAGGACGACGATCCGGACCTCAAGGAGGAGGCGTTCTCCGGCCAGGAGCTGATCATCCGCGAGCTGGGCGCGACGGTCCTGGAGGAGATCCACCACACCGGGCCGTAGCCGTTCGCGGCCGGGTCGTGGTGCCGGTCGCGGTGCAGGTCGGCGCCGGTCGCGGCGGGGGTCCGGAACCGGCCGGGCGCGCCGCCCGTTCGCAGCACGTAGGCTCAGGATGACGACGCTAAGACGCACGACAAGACGCACGACGTGGCGCGACAGGCAGGAGTGACCCGTGTTCCCCGGTGGTGGCCAGCCCAACATGCAGCAGCTGCTCAAGCAGGCGCAGAAGATGCAGGAGGAGCTCGCCAAGGCCCAGCAGCAGCTGGCCGAGGCGAAGGTGAGCGGTTCGGCGGGCGGTGGCCTGGTCGAGGCGACCGTGACCGGCGCCGGTGAGCTGGTGGCGCTGACCATCGCCCCGGCGGCGGTCGACCCGGAGGACACCGAGACCCTGGCGGACCTCGTCCTGGCCGCGGTCCGGGACGCCAACCAGGCGGCGCAGAAGATGCAGGCCGAGCGGATGGGCCCGCTGACCCAGGGCCTGGGCGGCGGCGGCATTCCCGGTCTGCCGTTCTGACGGCGGGCGCACACGGGAGGGGCGCACGCGGGAGGGCGGACGGGTGACCGGACCGCCCGAGGGTCCGAAGGTCTGAAGTTAAGGCGACGGGACCATGTGATTTATGTGGGAGTCGGGCGTCGGACGGTGTGTCCGGCGCCCGATTCGTTGGATGATGGCACCGGAACACCGGCGGCCGCACCGGTGACGACACCGACGGCCGCACCGGAGGCCGTACGAGGCACGAGGGAAGGCGCGACGTGTACGAGGGCGTGGTTCAGGACCTGATCGACGAGCTGGGCAGGCTGCCCGGCGTCGGGCCCAAGAGCGCGCAGCGGATCGCCTTCCACGTCCTGCAGGCCGACCCGACGGACGTCCGCCGGCTGGCGCACGCGCTGCTGGAGGTCAAGGACAAGGTCCGGTTCTGCGTGGTGTGCGGCAACGTCGCGGAGGCCGAGCAGTGCCGGGTCTGTCTGGACCCGCGCCGCGACCTCGCGGTGATCTGCGTGGTCGAGGAGCCCAAGGACGTCGTCGCCATCGAGCGCACCCGTGAGTTCCGCGGCCGGTACCACGTGCTGGGGGGCGCGATCAGCCCCATCGAGGGCGTCGGCCCGGACGACCTGCGGATCCGGGAGCTGCTGTCGCGGCTCGCGGACGGCACGGTCACCGAGCTGATCCTGGCCACCGACCCCAACCTGGAGGGGGAGGCGACCGCCACCTATCTGGCCCGGCTCTGCAAGCCGATGGGCCTGAAGGTGACCCGGCTGGCGAGCGGACTGCCCGTCGGCGGGGACCTGGAGTACGCGGACGAGGTCACCCTCGGCCGTGCCTTCGAAGGGAGACGACTGCTCGATGTCTGACCGGACGATCAACCAGCAGCCCCATCCGTCCCACACGCATGCGCACGGCTCGGAGCCGGACGACTTCGCGGTGCAGATCGCCGACTCGGTGGAGAGCTTCGTGCTCGCGGTCACCGAGGTCGCCAAGGGCGACGAGCCCGGCAGCGCGGTCTCGCTCCTCCTCCTGGAGGTCTCGCAGCTGCTGCTGGCGGGCGGCCGGCTCGGCGCGATCGAGGACGTCGTCCCGGACGACCGCTTCGAGCCCGACACCGGCCCGGAGCCGGACGGCGAGCAGCTGCGCGAGCGCCTCGCCAAGCTGCTGGCGCCGATCGACGTCTACCACGAGGTCTTCGACCCGTACGGCCCGCCGGAGAAGCCGAACGCGTTCCGGATCTCCGACGACCTGGCCGGGGTGGTCGGCGAGCTGCAGCACGGGCTGACCCACTACCGCGAGGGCCGGATCAGCGAGGCGCTCTGGTGGTGGCAGTTCTCCTACCTCTCCAACTGGGGCACGACCTGTACGGCGGTGCTGCGGGCGCTCCAGTCGCTGATCGCGCACGTCCGCCTGGACAGCCCGATCGGCGCGGTGCCGGACGGCGCGGACACCGACGACGACGGGCTGACGGACGAGCAGCTGGAGCAGCAGGCCGGTGACCTGATGGCGGCCGAGCTCGGGCTGGGGCGCTAGAACGCCGGATCCCAGCGGCGTCGGTCCCGGCCGGCGGGGCCGGAAAGGCCCGCCACGCCCCCCGCCGCGCGCATTGTGACGGAATTCTCAGGGAATCCCGCGGGGTGGAGAAAAGCGGGGTTCCCCTCCGCGGGCCCGGCGATTCTCCGGGCCCGTACCGGGCGTTCCGCAGACCTGCCGGTGACGGGCCCCCGCGGCCCCTCCCACCTGGTGAAACGGGCGTCTCATCATATGGATGGCAGCTGTCGGCCCACCCCTGCTCGGTAGACTGACGCGGACCGCAAAAGCCCCCGCCACCCGGGGGTGCGGGGGCCGCGGGCCCCCGGATGGACACAAGTCGAGGAGCGCACGTGGGCCTTGTCGTGCAGAAGTACGGCGGCTCATCCGTTGCGGATGCCGAGGGCATCAAGCGCGTGGCCCGTCGAATCGTTGACGCCAAGAAGGCCGGCCATGAGGTCGTCGTCGTGGTGTCCGCGATGGGCGACACGACGGACGAGCTCATCGAACTCGCGGAGCAGGTGTCACCCATTCCTGCCGGCCGTGAGTTCGACATGCTGCTGACCGCTGGAGAGCGGATCTCCATGGCCCTGCTGGCCATGGCGATCAAATCCCTGGGCCACGAGGCACAGTCCTTCACGGGCAGCCAGGCCGGTGTGATCACCGACTCCGTCCACAACAAGGCGCGCATCATCGACGTGACGCCGGGTCGCATCCGCACCGCCCTCGACGAGGGCAACATCGCGATCGTGGCCGGCTTCCAGGGCGTCTCGCAGTCGAGCAAGGACATCACCACGCTCGGCCGCGGCGGCTCGGACACCACGGCGGTCGCCCTGGCGGCGGCCCTGCGGGCCGAGGTCTGCGAGATCTACACCGACGTGGACGGCGTGTTCACCGCCGACCCGCGCGTGGTGAAGAAGGCCCGCAAGATCGACTGGATCGCCTACGAGGACATGCTGGAGCTGGCCTCGTCCGGCTCCAAGGTGCTCCTGGACCGCTGTGTGGAGTACGCGCGGCGCTACAACATCCCGATTCACGTACGCTCGTCCTTCTCGGGTCTTCCCGGGACGATCGTCAGCAACGACAACCCGAACAAGCCCGAAGGGGGCGAGATGGAGCAGGCCATCATCTCCGGAGTCGCCCACGACACCTCGGAGGCCAAGGTCACGGTCGTCGGCGTGCCCGACAAGCCGGGCGAGGCCGCGCGCATCTTCCGTGCGATCGCCGACGCCGAGGTCAACATCGACATGGTGGTGCAGAACGTCTCCGCCGCGTCGACCGGGCTGACCGACATCTCCTTCACCCTGCCCAAGACCGAGGGCCAGAAGGCCATCGACGCGCTCGGCCGGGTCAAGGAGGGCATCGGCTACGAGTCGCTGCGCTACGACGACGCGATCGGCAAGATCTCCCTGGTCGGCGCCGGCATGCGCTCCAACCCGGGGGTCACCGCGACCTTCTTCGAGGCGCTCTCGGAGGCCGGCGTCAACATCGAGCTGATCTCCACCTCGGAGATCCGCATCTCGGTCGTCACCCGCGCCGAGGACGTCCCGGAGGCCGTGCGCGCCGTGCACACCGCCTTCGGTCTGGACAGCGCGACGGACGAGGCCGTCGTCTACGGAGGCACCGGGCGATGACCCGGCGGCCGAACCTCGCCGTCGTCGGCGCCACCGGCGCGGTCGGCGAGGTGCTGCTCGGCCTGCTCTCCCTCCGCCACGACATCTGGGGCGAGGTCCGTCCCGTCGCCTCCCCGCGTTCGGCCGGCCGTGAGCTGACCGTGCGCGGGGAGCGCGTCGTGGTGCGCGAACTGCGCGAGGAGGTCTTCGAGGGGATCGACGTCGCCGTGTTCGACGTGCCCGAGGAGGTCTCCGCGCGGTGGGCGCCGATCGCCGCCGCCAAGGGCGTCGTGGTGGTCGACAACTCCGGCGCGTTCCGGCTCGCCGACGACGTGCCGCTGGTCGTCCCCGAGGTGAACGCGGCGGCGCTGCGGATCCGTCCGCGCGGCATCGTCGCCTCGCCGAACTGCACCACCCTCACCATGATCGCCGCGATCGGCGCGCTGCACGCCGAGTACGGGCTGGCCGAACTCGTGGTCGCCTCCTACCAGGCGGCCTCCGGGGCCGGCCGGGCGGGCGCCGCGGCCCTGCGCGAGCAGACCGCGCTGGTCGCCGGGGCCGGGGTCGGCGAGCAGACCGGCGACCTGCGGGCGGTGATCGCCGACCACGGGCCGTTCCCCGCCCCGCTGGCCCTCAACGCGGTGCCGTGGGCGGGCTCGCTGCTGGACGGCGGCTGGTCCTCGGAGGAGATGGCGATCCGTGAGGAGTCGCGCAAGATCCTCGGCCTGCCCGGGCTCAGGGTCTCGGCGACCTGCGTCCGCGTCCCGGTGATCCGCACCCACGCGCTGGCCGTGCACCTGGTCCTCGAACGCGAGGTCAGCCGGGAGCACGCGCAGGAGATCCTGCGCGAGGCCCCCGGCGTGGTGCTGTACGACGATCCGGAGGCGGGCGAGTTCCCCACCCCCAACGACGTGGTCGGCACCGACCCGGTCTGGGTCGGCCGGGTGCGCCGGGCGCCGGACGACCCGAACGCGCTCGACCTCTTCCTCTGCGGTGACAACCTGCGCAAGGGCGCCTCGCTCAACGCGCTGCAGATCGCCGAACTCGTGGCGGCCGAGCGGAGCTTCTGACCGCACCCGCCCCCCGCGGTCCGCCGGTTCCCCGAATACCCCTCGGTCCCCTGGAGGGGTATTCCGCGCATGCGCGAGAATGTCCGACGGGCTGGGCAACCATGACAGGGGATCGAGTGTCCAACGGGCGTGGCGAACGTGATGGTGGGGGCAGCGGCGGGCATCTCGGCGACGGCCGCGGTGACGTTCCCGTCGCGCGTCCGGCGACCCGTGGACACGGGTGGCCAGCGGCCCGTGGATAGGCCGGACAACGGTCGGATGACGGGGTTCGTGACGGGCTCGGCGGGCCCGGGCGGCGGGGTGGACGGCGGCGCGGGGGCGGGTGCGGGGACCGGGGCCGGGACGACCGAGGACCTGCTCACCGAGACCTACCAGGCGCACTACCGCTCGCTGCTGCGGCTGGCCGCACTGCTCCTCGACGACCTCTCCACCTGCGAGGACGTGGTGCAGGAGGCGTTCATCCGGGTGCACGCCGCGCGCCGGCGGGTCCGTGAGCCGGAGAAGACCCTGGCCTACCTGCGGCAGACCGTGGTCAACCTGTCCCGCTCCACGCTGCGACGCCGGATCCTGGGCCTGCGACTGCTGCCCAAGCCGATGCCTGACATGGCCAGTGCAGAAGAAGGCGCCTACGATGCGCTGGAGCGCGACCAGTTGAAGGCCGCGCTACGGGGTCTGCAACGGCGTCAGCGGGAGGTTCTGGTGCTGCGTTACTTCGTGGACATGACGGAGGCGCAGGTCGCCGAGACCCTGGGCATCTCCCTCGGCTCGGTGAAGGCGTACGGCTCACGGGGTCTCGCCGCACTGCGGGTCCAGATGGAGGCCGGTCATGGCGGATGATCGGACCGGACGCGGCGCGGACGGCGCCCGCGGAGGTGACGCGGACGGCGGCCACGGGGGCGTGTTCGGTGGCCGTACGCCCGGCGCGCAGGCGCAGGCGCTGAGCGTGGAGGAGCGGCTGGTCCGCGAGCTGATGGCACGGGCCGTCGCCGACGTCCGCCCCTCCCCGGCCGCGCTGCCCCGGATCCGCCGCGCGGTGCCCCGCAGACGGGCCGCCCGGCGCGGTGCCTGGACCACGGCCGCCGCGGTCGCGGTCGCCGCCGCCGTGCTCGTCCCCACCCTCCCGGACGGCCAGCACGTCGGCCTCTCCGGCGGCCACGGCTCGCCCTCCGCCCAGCACGGCGGGGCCCCCTCCGGGGACGGCACCGGTACGGCCGGTGACGGCACCGGGCCGACCTGGAACTCCCACCACGGCGGGGGCGCCGGCAGCCCGTCCGGCTCCGCCTCGGCCTCGCCCACCGCGGGCAGCAGCACCACGGGCGCGGCCGGCGGGACCGTCCCCAGGGGCGGCGCCGTCGGCGGCGGCGGGGCCACCGTGCCGCTCTGCACCCGCGCCGACCTCGGCCAGGGCGCCTCCCAGGTCGGGGCCGCCGACTCCACCGGGCGCATCCGCGGCCAGTTCACCCTGCTCAACCTCTCGGACCGGGCCTGCACGCTCGGCGGCCCGGGCACCGTCACCATCACCGCCGCCAGCGGTACCGACCCCGGCCGGATCCGGGTGCTCGACCACACCGCCGGCGACCCCACCACCGGACTGCCCGCGCCCGGCGGCCCGGAGCAGTTGCTGCTCGCGCCGAGGGCCGGCTACCGGGTGGACTTCGTCTGGGTGCCCGACACCTCCTGCCCGGCGCCGGGCGGGGCCTCGCCGTCCCCCTCGGGCGGCCCCGGCCCAGGATCGGCGGCCGGCGGCACCTTGGGCGGCCCCGGGGGCGGCACGGGCCCCGCGGGCGCCGCCCCCGCGATCGCCCCCTCGCCGTCGGCCGCCGCGCTCGCCGCGGCCTCCGGCACCCCGAGCGCCAACCCGACCGGGGCGCCCAGCCCCACCGCCCCCACCACGACCTCCCCCAGCACCCCGCCGCCCACCGTCACCCTCGCCCACACCCCCGCCCCCGGCACGCCCACCGCCGCGACCGCCGTCCTGCTCGGCGCCTGCTCCGGGACCGTCTACCGCACCACCCCGCAGCCCCTGCCGGCCCCCACCGCCCCGCCGCCCAGCGCCTCCGCCCAGCCGTCCTGAGCCGAGCCCTACCGGGCCCAGCCGTCCCGGACGCCGGGGGAGGGCCGTGGCCCGGGCTCCCGGGCAGCCGTTCCGGGCCCCGGGGCGGGCCTCCGGAGCGGCGCCGCGGCGGCACCGGAGCGGGCCCAGTGGTCGGCGCGGGTGTGAGGAGTGGTTACCGTGTGGGGGTGTACCGGTTCCTTCTGACCCCGCGCTGGGCGAGCGGCACCGCGCTGGCCGTGGCGGCCGTCGCGGTGTGCCTCTGGCTGGGCACCTGGCAGCTCGGGCGGTTCGAGGACAAGGTCTCCTCGCACCAGGACCTCAGCCGGTCGGTGGTCGACGCCGGGCCGGCCAGGCCGCTCGGCGAGCTGCTGACCACCGCCGAGCCGCAGGTCACCACCGCCACCGTCGGCCGGGCGGTCACCGTGACCGGCACCTTCGACCCGGCGGGCCAGCTGCTGGTGCCCAACCGGATCGTCGACGGCAAGCAGGGCTACTACGTCCTCACCCCGCTGCGCACCGCCGACGGCCGCACCGTCGCCGTGGTCCGCGGCTGGGCCCCCGGCAGCCCGGCGGAGGGTGCCCCGGCCGCCGCCGTGGCGCCCGCCGGCGAGGTGACCGTCAGCGGCCGCCTGCAGGCCGGCGAGAACGCGGGCAGCGGCGGCGCGGTGGCCGGCGGCCTCCCGGCCGGGCAGCTCGGCACGATCAACCACGCCGCGCTGCTCAACAAGCTGACGTTCGACGGCTGGTACGACGGCTGGGTGTCCGCCGACAGCGTGCCGGCCGGGCTGTCCCCGGTGCCGACCGTCCGGCCGCAGGGCGGGGACGGGCTGACGCTGCGGGCGTTCCAGAACCTCGGCTACACGCTGGAGTGGTTCGTCTTCGGCGGCTTCGTGGTGTTCATGTGGTTCCGCCTGGTGCGCCGGGAGGCGGAGGCCGAGCAGGACCGGGCCCTGGGACTGGACCCGGTCCTGGAGTGACCGGCGCGGCTCAGCGGCCCGTCGAGGGGCCCGCCGACCCGCCCGCGCCCGTCGGAGCGGGTGTCTGAGCGGTCTTCGCCGTGGGCGTCTGAGCGGGCGTCTGAGCGGGCGTCGGGGAGGCCGACGGACCGGCCGACGGGGTGACCGTCGGCGCCGGCGGCGGGTTGCCGCAGTCACGGCCGCCCTGGCCGCCGCCGTTGCCGGTGTCGTCGTCCGAGTCGTAGACGTCCGCGTGGTGGCGCGCGGTGCGCCCGCTCTTGGACCCCTTCGACCCCGAGCTCTTCGAGGACCCGGAGCCCTTCGACGATCCCGAGCCCGAGGACTTCGAGCCGGACCCGCCCTTGGCGAGCAGCACCGGCCCGTCCCCGTCCGCGTCCCCGTCCGTGGTGAGGAACGCGGCCCGCACCACCGTGCCGCTCGGCGACGGCACCACGGACGCCGAAGGCCGGGGCGACGCCGTGGCCGTGGCCGATGCGGACGCCGTGGCCGTGGGCACGGGTGAGGGCGAGGCCGTCACCGCCGCGGGCGGCGGGCAGGCCGTGCCGCCCGTCTCCTCCTCGTCCTGCCCCGAACAGCCCGTCAGCGTCAGCGCCAGCGCCGCGGCCAGCCCGACCCCGGTGAGCGCGGCCCCGCGTCCCGAGCCCACGCGTCCCGAGTCGATCCGCCCCGACTCCATCCGTCCCGAGCCGATCCGGCCCGAGTGCCCCCGTCTCAAGCGGAGTCCCCCCTCGTCGCACCCAGGTGCCGCCGGACGAAGTCGATCTCCAGCCGCAGCTGCTTGATCCGCTCCTCGACCACCAGCGAGCCGTGCCCGGCGTCGTAGCGGTAGACCTCGTGGGGCTTGCCGAGTCCGGCCAGCCGCTCGACGTAGTTCTCGATCTGCCGGATCGGGCAGCGCGGGTCGTTCACCCCGGCGCTGATGTAGACCGGCACCCGCACCCGCTCCACGTACGTCAGCGGGGAGGAGGCCGTCCAGCGCTCGGGCACCTCCTCCGGGGTGCCGCCGAAGAGCGTGCGGTCGAGCGACTTCAGCGCCTCCATCTCGTCCGCGTACGCGGTGAGGTAGTCGGCGACCGGGACGGCGGCGACGCCGAGCGACCAGTTCTCGGGCTGGACGCCGAGGCCGAGCAGGGTCAGGTAGCCGCCCCAGGAGCCGCCGGTGAGCACCAGCCGCTCCGGGTCCGCCAGGCCGCTCTCCACGGCCCAGGCGCGGACCGCGGCGATGTCCTCCAGCTCGATCAGGCCGACCCGCTCGCGCAGCGCGTCCGTCCAGGCCTGGCCGTAGCCCGTCGAACCGCGGTAGTTGACCCGGACCACCGCGAAGCCGTGGTCCAGCCAGGCGGCCGGGCCGGCGGCGAAGGAGTCGCTGTCGTGGTGGGTCGGGCCGCCGTGGATCTCGAAGACGGTCGGGTACGGGCCGTCGGCCGCGCCGGCCGGCCGCTGGACCAGCGCGTGCACCCGGCCGCCGGGGCCGTCCACCCACACGTCCTCGACCGGCACCGAACCGGGCGGCACCGCGCCGGGCGCCCGCAGCACGACCGTGCCGGCCGTGGAGCGCACGGCGGACGGCTCGGCGGCCGAGGACCACAGGAACTCCACCGTGCCGTCCGGACGGGCGGTGGCGCCGCCGACCGTGCCGCGCGGGGTGTCCAGGCGGGTCAGGCGGCCGCCGTTGCTCCGGGCCTCCTCGATCTCGTACGAGAACAGCTCGCTGCGCGCCTCGTACTCGTGCTCCACCAGCAGCGACCGGGCCCCCGGACGCCACTGGGCGGAGACGTCGCCGGGCAGCTCGCGCCCGTGCTCGTCGCGCAGCGGCAGCGGGGTCTCGACGCCGGTGGCCACGTCCCAGATCATCGGCTCCCAGCGGCCGGTGCGCTGGTGGGCGACGAGCAGCCGGGTGTCGCCGTCGACCGGGGCGAAGCCCAGGCAGGCCACCCCGCGCGGCTCGTCCCGGCCGGTCACCTCGTCCAGCTCGGCGACGGTCGCGCCGTCGGAGAGCCGGACGACCCGGATCGCGGAGTGCATCGCGTCGCCGTGCTCGGTGTGGTCGACGGCGAGCAGGGCGCTGTCGTAGCTGAGGTCGCCGACGCCGCCGTACTCCTCGTGCCGGTAGATCTCGACGGCCTCGGCGGCGCCCGCCCGGCGCAGGTGCAGCGTGGTGCCGTGCTCGTCGGTGGAGCGGCCGACCACGACCGTGCCGTCCCGGCCGAGCGCGAGCCCGGCCGAGTAGGAGGCGGCCAGGCCGGGGACGGCCTCCTCGTCGGGGCCCTCGGCGCCCTCCGGGCGGCCCTCGAAGGGCTGGCGGCGCCAGACGCCGAACTCGTCGCCGTCGTGGTCGTCGAACCACCACACCCAGGCGCCGTCGGGCGACAGCTCGGCGTCGGTGGTGCCGTTCGGCCGGTCGGTGACCTGCCGGTGGGTGTCGGTGCCGCGGTCCCAGGCGTACACCTCGTAGGTACCGGTCGCGTTGGACACGTACAGCGCCCGGTCGGGGGCGTCCTCGGCCCAGTCCGGCAGTGAGACCCGTGCCGCCCTGAACCGCTGCTCCCACGCCGGTACGGCGCTCTTCTCCTCGCTCATCCGACCATCCAACCCGATCGGGGGGACCGAACGGAACGGGCCGTGCGTCCCTGGTCCGTCCCCGCACCTCGTGCGCGGACCCGGGTGACCTGACGGACGGACAACCCGCCCGGCCGCCCACCGCGCCACCCGGCCGCGGTGGGCGGAGGCGTACGGGAAGGCACTGTGAGGCCGGTCACGGGATCACCCGGCGTCAGACCCGGGAGGGGAACGCCGGCCGCGGGAGCCCTGACCGCCCGGCAGAGCGGCGGGGCCACGGCCCCGGAGCCCCCGTCAGACCGCGGACGCCCCACGGCGCCCGAACACGACAGAGGCCCTGCCGGATCTCTCCGGCAGGGCCTCTGCACTGGGTCGGGGTGGCGGGATTTGAACCCACGGCCTCTTCGTCCCGAACGAAGCGCGCTACCAAGCTGCGCCACACCCCGGTCTTTCTCTTTGTCGCTCCGTCTCCGTCGCAACGAGTAGAACTCTACCGGACGCTGGCCGAGAGACGAAATCCGGTTACCGGTGTGGTCGCGGAGGGGGTCAGCGGGAGGGGGTGAGGGTGAGGAGGGTGGCCTCCGGCGGGCAGGCGAAACGGACCGGGGTGTAGCGGTTGGTGCCGCAGCCCGCGGAGACGTGCAGGTAGGAGCGGTGGCCGCCGGCCTGGTGGGTGGAGAGGCCCTTGACCCGCTTGGCGTCGAGGTCGCAGTTGGTGACCAGGGCGCCGTAGAACGGGATGCAGAGCTGGCCGCCGTGGGTGTGCCCGGCCAGGATCAGCGGGTAGCGGTCGGCGGCGAAGGCGTCCAGGACGCGCAGGTAGGGGGCGTGCACGACGGCGAGCGAGAGGTCGGCGTCGGGGGAGGGGCCGCCGGCGACGGCGCTGTAGCGGTCACGGCGGATGTGCGGGTCGTCCAGGCCGGCGAACTCCAGGTCCAGCCCGGCGACGGTCAGCCGGCCGCGGGTGTTGGTGAGGTCCAGCCAGCCGGCCGCGTCGAAGCCGTCGCGGAGCTTCTCCCAGGGGTTGTGGACGGCTCCGCTGATGCCGGCCCGGCCGGTGCCGTCGGGGTTGTTCATGCCGTGGATGCCGCTGCGCATGGCCTGGAGGTAGCGGGCCGGGTTCTTGCGGGCCGGGCCGTAGTAGTCGTTGGAGCCGAAGACGTACACGCCGGGGAACTCCATCAGCGGCCCGAGCGCGTCCAGGGTGGCGGGGACGCCGAGCGGGTCGGAGAGGTTGTCGCCGGTGTTCACGACCAGGTCGGGGCGCAGGCCGGCCAGGCTCTTCAGCCAGCGCTGCTTCTTGCCCTGCCCGCTCACCATGTGGATGTCGGAGACCTGCAGGACCCGGATCGGCCGGGCGCCCCGGGGCAGTACGGGGACCTCGATCCGGCGGAGCCGGAAGGAGCGGACCTCGTAGCCGGCGGAGTAGGCGAGGCAGGCGGCGCCGGTGGCGGCGAGTCCGAGGGGAACGGAGTACAGCGGTCGCATCGCCCCATGCTCTCAGACGGCGGATCAGCTGGTGAACGGCCGGTGGCCTCCGGGAACACACCCGGGCGCCGCCGCCCGTACGGCCGACGGCGCCGCCTGCGGCGCTCGGCCGGCCGGGGCCAGCTCGGCCGCGACCGCGTCCATGACCGCCCGCCAGTGCTCGCGCTGCCGGGACCGCTCCTCGGGGTCGGCGAGGCGTTCCTGGTGGAAGCGGAGCACGGTGCGGCCGCCGTTCGGGGTGACCGTGAGCTGCACGGTGGTCGGGCCGGTGCGGCCGGGCGGCCGCCAGGTGAGCCTGATCCGCGCGCCGGGGTGCAGGCTGCGCAGCTCGCCGGTGGAGCCGTCGTCGGCGGTCACCGGGCCGCCGGGCTCGGTGGCCAGCCGGGCGCCGGGGCCGAGCCAGAGCGCGGTGCCCCGGGCGGAGGTCAGCAGCTCCCAGACGGCCTCCGGCGGGTGGGGCAGGGTGCGGGAGACGCCGATCTCGAAGCCGGCGTCCCGGGTGAGTCCGACCGGGCGGGTCCCGTCGGTCATGGCGATCACTCCTCGGTGGGTTCGCGCCGGGCGCGCAGGGCCCGGACCTTCTCGCGGTTGCCGCAGCGCTCCATCGAGCACCAGCGCCGCCGTCCGGGCCGCGAGGTGTCGACGAAGAGCAGGTAGCAGTCGTGGGCGCCGCACTCGCGGATCCGGTCGGCGTGCGGGCCGGTGAGCAGCTCGATCGCGTCCCGGGCGAGGGCGGAGGCCAGCTGGGAGCCGTCGGCGGGCAGCGGTGGCGCCGGGGCGCCGTCCGGGCCGATCTGCGGGGCCAGCGGCGGGCGGGCGGCGGCCCGGTTGAGGGTTCCGCGGTCCTCGGGGTCGCCCGGCGCGCCGTGGGCCCTGGCGGCGGCCAGGCGCCAGAGGGCGTCCCGCAGGGCGCGGACCTCCCGCAGCTGCGCGGGGGTGATCCGCACGCCGTCGGCGGGCAGCCTCAGCCGGGAGTGCGGCAGCCAGGCGGCGAGGTCCTCGGGCCGGTGGAGCACCTCCCAGCGCGCGTACTCGCCGGGACCGCCGGTGGTGAGCAGTTCCAGGCAGAGCGCGCCGGGGTCGAAGTGGAAGCCGGCGCCCTCGGAGGGGCGCAGGACCAGGCCGTTCGGCGTCGTCATGGTAACCAGTATAAATGGTTACGGTGCGGGGCGGGGCGTTATTGCCGGGCATCCGAACGCCGCAGGTGGGAGACTCTGGGCCATGACGACGCTCAAGGAGCAGCTGCAGGAGGACCTCACGGCTGCCATCAGGACCAAGGACGAGCTGCGTTCGTCCACCATCCGGCTCACCCTCGCCGCGGTCACCAGCGAGGAGGTGGCGGGCAAGGCGAAGCGCGAGCTCTCGGACACCGAGGTGCTGAAGGTGCTCGCCCGCGAGGCGAAGAAGCGCCGGGAGGCCGCCGAGGCCTTCGGCCAGGCCGGACGGACCGAGCAGGCGGCCCGCGAGCTGGCCGAGGGCGAGGTGCTGGCCGGCTACCTGCCGAAGCAGCTGTCGGACGACGAGCTGGCCGCGATCGTGGCCGAGGCCGTCGCGGAGAGCGGCGCGAGCGGCCCGCAGGCCATGGGCGCGGTGATGAAGCTGGTGAAGCCGAAGGTCGACGGTCTGGCCGAGGGCGGCCGGGTGGCGGCCGCGGTGAAGGCGGCGCTGCTCCCGTAGGCGCCGGGCCGCGAGCCGGCCGGGCCGCAGGGCCGCAGGGCCGCAAGGGCGCAAGGTCGCGAGGTCGCGAGGTCGCGAGGCCATGGGGCTACCGGGCCACAGGGCGCAGGGCCGCCGGGCTTCGGCGCCGCGGCGCGCCGGCGGCCGACGGAACGCCGAAGGGCGCCTCCCGGTGATCGGGAGGCGCCCTTCGTCATGTCGGTGTGCCGGGGCCGGCGGTGTCACGCCGGCCCCGGGGCGGTTCAGCGTCCGCCGGGCCGTCCGCCGGCGCCGTTGTTGCCCCCGATGACCCCCGGCGGGAAGGTGAAGTTGCCGCCGATCACGCCGCCGGGGTTGCCACCGCCGGGGTTGCCCCCGCCCGGGTTGCCACCGGGCTGCGGCGGGGCGGGGTTGGCGGGCGGGGTGGCGTTCGGGTCGGGCTTGGGCGCCGGGTCCGGGATGTTGACCGTCTGGAAGGTCTGCTTCTCCGAGCCCTTGAGCGCCTGGTTCATCGCCATCTGCCAGATCGGGCCGGGGCCGGAGGCGCCGAAGACGTCCGCGAAGTACTTGCCGCCGATGCTGATGTTCTTCATCTTCACACCGCCGGCCGGGCCGCCGAGCCAGACGGCGGTGGCGAGCTGCGGGGTGTAGCCGTTGAACCAGGCGGCCTTCTTCTCGTCCGTGGTACCGGTCTTGCCGGCGATCTGCCGGCCGTCGTCCAGGCCGAGGGAGGCGGCGGTGCCCTTCTCGGTCACGCCGAGCAGGACGGTGTTGATGGCGTCCGCGGTGCTCTCGGACATGGCCTGGCTGCACTGGCTGGCCGGGACCTTGACCTCCTTGTTGTCCACCGTGGTGATCTTGCTCACGGCGACCGGGGTGCAGTACTTGCCGCGCGCGGCGAAGGTGGCGTACGCGTTGGCCATGGTCAGCGGCGACAGCTCCTGCGCGCCCAGGACCATCGACGGCACCTCCTGGAAGGCCTTGCCGCTGGCGAGCTGGGTGATGCCGAGCTTGTTGGCCATCTGCTTGATGGGGCAGAGGCCGACCTGCTGCTCCATCTGGACGAAGTAGGTGTTGACCGAGAGGGCCATGGCCTGCTTCAGCTCGTACGGCCCGACCTCGTCCTCCTTCTCGTTCTTCACCGTGGCCTTGGGCCGGTCGGTGTTCTTCCAGGTGCCCCCGCAGGTGGACATCGAGGGGTACTCGATCTTGTTCTCGGAGGGGAACGCCTGGGTGGTCGACATGCCGGACTCGACGGCGGCGGCGGCCAGGAGGGGCTTGAACGTCGAACCGGTCTGGAAGCCGTTGCCGCCGCCCATCGCGGCGTCCACGTTCAGGTTGATGATCGTCTGGTTCTTGTTGGCGTCCAGGCCGTACGGGCGGGTCTGGGCCATCGCGAGGATCTTGCCGGTGCCCGGCTCCATCATGGTGGCGGCCGCCGAGACGGTGTCGGTCACCTTCACCTTGCTGGTCACCGCGTTCTGGGCGGCGGCCTGCTTGTCCGGGTCGAGCGTGGTGTAGATGTTCAGACCGCCCTGGTCCCAGAGCTTCTTGCGGTCGGCGGCGGTCTTGCCGAAGATCGGGTCCTGCTTGACCACGTGGCGCACGTAGTCGCAGAAGAAGCCCATGCCGTCCTTGGCGGTGATGCAGCCGTTCTGCGGGTCCTTGTACTTCAGGCCCAGCGGCTGCTCCTTGGCCTCCTTGAGCTGGGCCTCGGTGATGTGCTTGTTCTCGAACATCTTGTCGAGCACCACGTTGCGGCGCTTGAGGGTGTTCTCGGGGTAGCGCACCGGGTCGTACTGGGAGGGGTTCTGCACCAGCCCGGCCAGCGTGGCGGCCTCGGCGACGGTCAGTTCCTTGTTGGTCTTGCTGAAGTACCGCTGCGCGGCGGACTCCACCCCGTAGGCCTGGTGACCGTAGAAGGTGATGTTGAGGTAGTTGGTGAGGATCTGGTCCTTGGTCAGATCCTCCTCCAGCTTGATGGCGACCTTCAGCTCCTGGATCTTGCGGCCCAGGGTCTTGCGCTGGGCCTCCAGGACGGCCTCGGTGTTCTCGCCGGCCTTCTCCACGTTGACGTTCTTCACGTACTGCTGGGTCAGGGTGGAGGCGCCCTGGGAGGTGGTGCCGCTCTCGGCGTTCTTGCCGATGGCGCGGAGCACGCCCTTGAGGTCGACGGCGCCGTGCTCGTAGAAGCGGGCGTCCTCGATGTCGACCTGGGCCTGGCGCATGAACGGCGACATCTGCTCGGCGGTCAGCACCGTGCGGTCGCGCTCGTACACCTTGGCGATCAGGCCGCCCTTGGCGTCGTAGATCTGCGTCGCCTGGGAGAGCGGCGGGGTCTTGAAGTCGTCGGGGACGTTCTCGAAGCTCTCCGCCGTGTTCTTGGCGGTGAGTCCGAGCGCGCCCACGGCGGGCAGGGCCATGCCGGCCAGCAGTACTCCGGACAGCACGCTGACACCCACGAACTTCACCGCGTGTCCGGCGAGGGCCGCGGGTGACTCGCTGCGGCGGCGGCTCGCGGTGCCGGAGGTACCGGGGTGGTCAGGGCGTCGGGGTGCCTGGGGGCGCTTCGGTGCCATGGGGAGAACCCTACGTCGCCGAATACCGCACATCGGGGCAGGTGTTCGCCTACGCTTGTCACAAGCTTGCGACAGCTTCGGTGCGTCAGCATCGCTCACTCTTGTGAGTGATGAGGATTGCCCGAATTGCCCGGTTATCCGCGGATATCGAGGCGCCTGTCACCTGCTGTGCACCATGATTTCGTTGCGCTGTGTAGTGGCGCGCGTGGCGAGAGTGGTATGCGTTCACTTGGCAAGGCTTGCGACCTGCGATCACTCCAACGAGTGAGCTGACCGATACCCATAGTCCGATCGGGTCATTCGAGATTGAGCCCGAAGGGGCTGTTGCAAGCTGTCGTTCTTCCGTAACGTCCTCAACTGGCAACGGTGAATATGCCGTTGCCGCCGTGGGGGAGCCTCGATTCGGGAGAGGACGGCGCCGGCATGGGCTGGGTAGACGACTGGAGTGCGCAGGCCGCCTGCCGCACTAGTGATCCGGACGAACTGTTCGTCCAGGGGGCGGCGCAGAACCGCGCCAAGGCGGTGTGCAGCGGGTGCCCCGTCCGCACCGAGTGCCTCGCGGACGCGCTCGACAACCGGGTGGAGTTCGGGGTCTGGGGCGGGATGACCGAGCGCGAGCGGCGGGCGCTGCTGCGCCGGCGGCCGACCGTGATCTCGTGGCGGCGGCTGCTGGAGACCGCCCGCACGGAGTACGAGGAGTCCCTCGCGACCGGCGTGATACTGACGGACTACGCCCAGGCGGGCTGACGCCCCCGGGCCCGGCCGCCCGCCCCCTCCGGTCGCGCGGTTCCGGCCGCCCGCCCACACGGCGCCGGCCCTGCGCGGCGCCGGCCGTACACACCTACACGGTGCCGCTCAGGCGGTCGCCGATGGCACGCAGGCCGTCCAGGTCGTGGACGTCCCCGGGCAGCGCGGCGACCTCGACGATCGGCACGTCGGGGTAGACCGAGACGAAGCGGTCACGGGTGCGGCGCTCCCGCGTCATGATCTGCATCCGTTCGGCGTGCAGGCGCAGCAGACCGGCGGCGAGCAGTTCGGCCTCGGGGGAGGAGTTCTCCGAACCGTTCTCCTCCAGGGCCTCCGCGGCCGCCAGTGCCCGTTCCGCCGTGAGCTGCGGCGCCCCCGTGCCGTGGACCCGGTTGAGCACCAGGCCCGCCAGGGGCATCCGGTCCGCCGCCAGCCGGTCGACGAAGTACGCCGCCTCGCGCAGCGCGTCCCGTTCGGGCGCCGCCACCACCAGGAACGCCGTCCCCGGCGCCTTCAGCAGCTGGTACGTGCGGTCGGCGCGCTCGCGGAAGCCGCCGAACATCGAGTCCATCGCGCTGACGAAGGTCTGCACGTCGGTGAGCAGCTGGGCGCCGAAGATCTTGCCCAGGGTGCCGGTGAGCAGGCCCATCCCGGCGTTGAGGAACCGCATCGCGCTGCGCCCGCCCACCTTGGCCGGCGCGGTCAGCACCCGGATCAGCTTGCCGTCCAGGAAGGACCCGAGCCGGTTGGGCGCGTCCAGGAAGTCCAGCGCGGAGCGGGAGGGCGGGGTGTCGACGACGATCAGGTCCCACTCCTCGGCCGAGCGGAGCTGGCCGAGCTTCTCCATCGCCATGTACTCCTGCGTGCCCGCGAAGCCGGCCGACAGGGACTGGTAGAACGGGTTCTCCATGATCGCCCGCGCCCGCTCGGGCTCGGCGTGGGCCAGCACGACCTCGTCGAAGGTCCGCTTCATGTCGAGCATCATGGCCTGGAGTTCGCCGTCCCCGGTCACGCCCTTGACGATCCGTGGGGTGTTGTCCAGCTCGGTCAGGCCCATCGACTGGGCGAGCCGGCGGGCCGGGTCGATGGTCAGCACCACGACCGTGCGGCCGCGTTCGGCCGCCCGCAGCCCGATGGCCGCGGCCGTGGTGGTCTTGCCGACCCCGCCGGACCCGCAGCAGACGATGATCCGGGTGCCCGGGTCGTCGATCAGCCGGTCCACGTCCAGCCGGCCGGCACCGCCGCCCACGCCGCCGCCGCTCGCCCCGCCGTTGCTCACGCCGCCCCCTGACGCTTCAGTTCGCCCGCCAGCCGGTACAGCCCGGCCAGGTCCACACCCTCGCCCAGCAGCGGGAGCTCGTACGTCGGCAGCCGCAGCTGCTGCAGGTCCACCCGCTGCGCCCGTTCCAGCTCGACCCGCTCGGCGTGCTCCCGGGCCTGCTCCAGCAGCGGGTCCAGCAGCGGCTCCACCGCGCCCCGGACGGTCTCCGGGCGACGCGAGCGGCCGCCGAGTCCCGCCTCGCCGAGCGCCAGCGCGACCTCCTCGCGGTGGTCCCCGTCCACCGCCGCGACCGCCGCCGCGTCCAGCACCGGCGGCCGGACCATGTTCACCAGCACCCCGCCCACCGGCAGGGCGGCCTCGCGCAGCTCCGCGAAGCCGTCCACCGTCTCCTGCACCGGCATCTCCTCCAGCAGCGTGACCAGGTGCACCGCGGTCTCCGGCGACCGGAGCACCCGCATCACGGCCTGCGCCTGCGTGTGGATCGGCCCGAACCGGGCGAGCCCGGCCACCTCGGAGTTGACGTTCAGGAACCTGGTCAGCCGTCCGGTCGGCGGCGCGTCCATCACGATCGCGTCGTAGGCGCGCCGCCCGTCCGGGCCCTTGCGCCGGGAGGCCTCGCAGGCCTTGCCGGTGAGCAGCACGTCCCGCACGCCCGGGGCGATGGTGGTGGCGAAGTCGACGAAGCCGACCTTCTGCAGCGCCTTCCCGGCCCGGCCGAGCTTGTAGAACATGTCGAGGTACTCGAGCAGCGCCTGCTCGGTGTCGATGGCCAGCGCGAAGACCTCGCCGGACCCCTGCCCTGGCAGGCCCAGCTGGGCCGGCGAGACGGAGGCGATCCGGCGCTCCTCGTACGGCAGCGCGGCGATCCCGAAGAGCTCGGCGACCCCCTGACGCCCCTCGACCTCGATCAGCAGGGTCCGCCCGCCCTCGGCCGCGAGGGCCAGGGCCAGCGCGGCGGCCACGGTGGTCTTCCCGGTGCCTCCCTTGCCGCTGACCACGTGCAGCCGGACGCCCTCCCAGTCGGGGTCGCGCCGGGCCGCCTGGCCGGGGGTGCGTGCCACGCTCCGTCTCCGTCCGTCTCCGAGGGCCGCGGACCGCTTGCGGACCGAGGCCGTTCCGGGGCCGGCACCGGGCAGGTGCCCTCAGGTGCCCTCCCGCGAGGGTAACCAGGGAGCGCGCCCGATGCCCGGAGCATCAGGGGGGCCCGGCCCGAATCATGCCCGGATTGTGGGCCACCTCACACGCCGGGGCGCGGGCCGCCGCACCACGCCGACCGGCTCGTCTAGAGTCAGCCCCATGACCAAGTGGGAATACAAGACGGCGCCCCTGCTGGTGCACGCCACCAAGCAGATCCTGGACAACTTCGGCGACGAGGGCTGGGAGCTCGTCCAGGTCGTGCCGGGTCCGAACCCGGAGAACCTGGTGGCCTACTTCAAGCGGGAGAAGCAGGCATGAGCAAGGTCGAGGAGAAGCTCGCCGAGCTCGGCCTGACGCTGCCGCCGGTGGCCGCGCCGGTCGCCGCGTACGTGCCGGCCCTGCGCTCGGGCGAGTTCGTGTTCACCTCCGGCCAGCTGCCGATGGTGGCCGGCAAGCTGCCGAACACCGGCAAGGTCGGTGCCGAGGTCACCGCGGAGGAGGCCAAGGAGCTCGCGCAGATCTGCGCGCTCAACGCCCTCGCCGCGATCAAGTCCGTGGTCGGTGACCTGGACCTGGTCGAGCGGGTCGTCAAGGTGGTCGGCTTCGTCGCCTCCGCCCCCGACTTCACCGGCCAGCCCGGTGTGATCAACGGCTGCAGCGAGCTGCTCGGCAAGGTGCTGGGCGAGGCGGGCGTGCACGCCCGCAGCGCGGTCGGCGTCACCGCCCTGCCGCTGGACGCCCCGGTCGAGATCGAGCTCCAGGTCCGGGTCCGGGCCGGGGTCTGATCCCGCAGGGGCGGGGTCCGGGGCCTTCGGGCGCCGGGGCCCGAAGCCCTCACGGCCCGGGGTTCCCGGGCCGTTCCCGGCTGTTCCCGGGCCGTTTTTCGTCCGGGTCCGGCCGGTGGACCGATCATCGGGTGGGGTTGGCCCTTCCAACCCCACCTCCGTCCGCTTAGCATCCGGGGCATGGACCATCGAGCAACGACGCTCCCGATGCCGCCCGGCTGGCCTGCCCGGATCCGGGCGGTCGAGGCCGGCGAGCTGACCCCGCCGACGCCCAGACCCGCCGCCACCGTGGTGCTGCTGCGGGACGCCGACGGCGGCCCCGAGGCGTACCTGCTGCGGCGGCGCACCTCGATGTCCTTCGCCGCCGGCATGTACGCCTACCCCGGCGGCGGGGTGGACCCGCGCGACGCCGAGGCCGAGCTCGGCTGGGCCGGGCCGGACCCGCGCGAGTGGGCGCGGCGGCTCGGCGTGGACGCGGCGACCGCCCAGGCGGTGGTCTGCGCGGCCGTCCGCGAGACCTTCGAGGAGGCCGGTGTGCTGCTGGCCGGCCCGGACGCGACCAGCCTGGTCGAACCCCGTGACTGGAGTGCCGAGCGGGCCGCGCTGGAGGCGCACGAGCTCTCCTTCGCCGACTTCCTGCGCGAGCACGGGCTGGTGCTGCGCAGCGACCTGCTGGCCGGCTGGGCCCGCTGGGTCACCCCGGCCTTCGAGGAGCGGCGGTTCGACGCCTGGTTCTTCGTGGCGGTGCTGCCACCCGGCCAGCAGGCGGCCCTGGAGGTCGGCGAGGCCGACCGGGTCGCCTGGCTCTCCCCGGCCGAGGCCGTCCGGGGACACGAGCGGGGCCTCTACGGGATGATGCCGCCGACCGTCACCGTGCTGCGCGAACTGCTGCCGCTGCGCACCGCCGCGCAGGCCCTGGAGGCGGCCGCGGACCGCACGCTGACCCCGATCCTCGGCCGGGCCGAGGTCCGGGGCGACCGGATGACCGTCCGGTGGCCCGGGTACCAGGAGCTGACCATCGACGGGGAGTTCCCCCCACCGGCCTGACCGGGCCCGCGCCCGGTCCGGATTCCCA
Organism: Kitasatospora sp. NPDC004240; assembly: GCF_053603215.1. Classification (NCBI taxonomy): domain Bacteria; kingdom Bacillati; phylum Actinomycetota; class Actinomycetes; order Kitasatosporales; family Streptomycetaceae; genus Kitasatospora; species Kitasatospora sp. NPDC004240. The sequence goes on from NZ_JBSGFD010000087.1 coordinate 21,243, forward strand.
TCCTCCCGGATCGTCGTCGATCACCACCGATCGCCACCGATCGCCGACGATGAGTTCCGGACACCACCGATCCCTCCCGGATCGCGACCGCAGAGAGGACGACCTCCGATGAACCACAACGACGTGGCTCGCCGGACGGCATTCGAGATGCCCGCCCGCAGCCTGACGCCCCGCACCCTCGCCGTCGACAGCGGCGCCGCCGAAGCGTTCGGACCGGGCCGGCGTGAACTCGCCAGGACGTTGCCGTCGCGCGTCCTGACCAGGACCAGTGAGGGTGGCCGGTGAGCGGTCTTCTCCCGGGTGACCCCGCCGCCGTCGTCGACGGCGGGGCCACCCCCCGGGCCGTGTGCGTGCTGGCACCGAACCCGTCGCCGATGACGTTGGACGGCACCAACACCTGGCTGCTCTCCGAGCCCGGCTCGGACCTCGCCGTGGTCGTCGACCCCGGCCCGCTCCACGAGGGCCACCTGCGCCGGGTGATCGACCTCGCCGAGCGGCAGGGCAAGCGGATCGCGCTGACCCTGCTCACCCACGGCCACGCCGACCACTCCGAGGGCGCGGCCCGCTTCGCCGAACTGACCCGCACCGAGGTCCGCGCCCTGGACCCGGCCCACCGCCTCGGCTCCGAGGGGCTGACCCACGGCCAGCGCCTGGACGTCGGCGGACTGGACCTGCGGGTGATCGGCACCCCCGGCCACACCTCGGACTCGCTGACCTTCCACCTGCCCGCCGACGGCGCGATCCTCACCGGGGACACCGTGCTCGGCCGCGGCACCACGATGGTCGCCCACCCCGACGGCCGGCTCGGCGACTACCTGGACTCGCTGCGCCACCTGCACACCATGGCCTCCGAGCACGGTGTGGGCACCGTGCTCCCCGGCCACGGCCCGGTGCTCGCGGACGCGCTGGGCGCCGTCGACTACTACCTCGCCCACCGGGCCGGCCGCCTGGCCCAGGTGGAGACCGCCGTGGAGGCCGGCTGCCGGACGGCCGCGGAGGTGGTGGCCCGGGTCTACGCCGACGTGGATCGCGCGCTCTGGCCGGCCGCCGAGCTCTCCGTCCGCGCGCAGCTGCAGTACCTGGAGGAGCACGGGCTGATCTGAGCGCCGCGTCCGCCGCGCCCCACGACCGTGGGGGCCTCGGGGGCGCGGGCGGGTGGTACGGGCGCTCCGGGGACGCGGAAGGGGCCCGTACGGAGATCCGTACGGGCCCCTTCCGGTGGCGGGTGCCGGCCTCCGGCGGCCGGTGTCAGCGCGAGCGGCGCGACAGCCGCTCGACGTCCATCAGGACCACCGCGCGGGCCTCCAGCTTGAGCCAGCCGCGGCCGGCGAAGTCGGCGAGCGCCTTGTTGACCGTCTCGCGGGAGGCGCCGACCAGCTGAGCCAGCTCCTCCTGGGTGAGGTCGTGGGCGACGTGGATGCCCTCCTCGGACTGGACGCCGAAGCGGCGGGAGAGGTCCAGCAGCGCCTTGGCGACGCGGCCGGGCACGTCGGAGAAGACCAGGTCGGACATGACGTCGTTGGTCCGGCGCAGTCGGCGGGCGATGGCGCGCAGCAGCGCGATGGAGACCTCGGGACGCGCGTGCAGCCAGGGCTGGAGGTCACCGTGGCCGAGGCCGAGCAGCTTGACCTCGGTGAGCGCGCTGGCGGTCGCGGTGCGCGGGCCCGGGTCGAACAGCGACAGCTCGCCGATCATCTCGCTGGGGCCGAGGACGGCGAGCATGTTCTCGCGGCCGTCCGGCGAGGCGCGGTGCAGCTTGACCTTGCCCTCGGCGACGACGTAGAGCCGGTCGCCCGGGTCGCCCTCGTGGAACAGCGACTCACCGCGGGCGAGGGTCACCTCGGTCATGGAAGCGCGCAGCTCGCCGGCCTGTTCGTCGTCGAGTGCCGCGAAGAGTGCGGCGCGCCGCAGAACGTCGTCCACGTGCTTCCTCCTTCTCGGCCGGTCGGCCGTCAAGCCCTCCGGCACAAGTTCGTACAGTGCTCTGCATCACCAAGCATGGCGCATGTCGCTCCGATCATATGAGGAGGGGGTGCGCAAGGGAGCACTGTGCGGGGCCATTCGTACCGCCCGGTTACATCCCGGGACATCCCGGGTGGGGCGTGAACGGCGTGTGACGGGGCTCGTGCCGGTGGCCGCGCGCCCCGAGGGCTCCCCGCCGGGCCGGGCGTCCCGAGGGCCCGCTGCCGGGGCGGGTCGGGTCGGGTCGGGTCGGGTCGGTCCCGTCCGGTGCCCGGGGTTCAGCCCGCGGCGGCGAGCAGGGTGTCCGCGGCGGCGGTCCTCGCGTACAGCACCGAGCGGCCGGCCCGGTGGGCGCTGACCAGGCCGGCGTCGCGCAGCGCGGTCAGGTGCTGGGAGGTGCCGGCGGGGGAGAGGCCGCAGCGCCGGGCCAGTTCGGTGGTGGAGGCCGGGGTGTCGAGCTCGCCGAGCAACTGCGCGCGGGACCGGCCGAGCACCGCGCAGACCGCCTCGCCCGGCGCGCGGTCGGCCCGTTCCTCCCACAGGGTCGCCGCGCCGCGGGCCGGGTAGGCCAGGGTGGGTGGCTCGGGCGCCAGGGTGCGGGTGAGCACGCGCGGCCAGGCGAACACCGAGGGGACCAGCACCAGCCCCCGGCCGGAGGTCTCCCGGGTGATCGTGCAGTGCCGTTCGGCCAGCCGCAGCGTGCCGTCCTGCCACCGGACGGTGGGGTGCAGCTCGTCCAGCAGCAGTGCGGCGCCGTGCTCGGCCAGACGCAGCGCGCGGTGCCGCAGGTCGGCCTCCAGCACGGCGTGGATCCGGCTCCAGTACGGCGCGAGGGCCAGCTCCCAGTAGCGCTCGATCTCCTCGGCCAGGCGCTCCAGGGCCGGCCGGGGGTCGGTGAGGAAGGGGCGCAGCCGGGTCGGGAGCGGGTCGAGCAGGCCGAGGTCGTGGCGGACCTGCCCGGGGTCGGTGGCCCGGATCGCGGCCAGTTCCTCGGCGAGCCGGGGGCCGGCCCCGGCCGGCGCCGGGGTGAGGAAGTCGGGCAGGTGGCCCTGCGGCGGGATCATCGCGAACAGCGCGCCCCGGTCGAGCCCCGCGGCCGCCAGCCGGGGCCGGACCTGGTCGGCCCAGCGCCGGTGCAGCGCGGGCACCGGGTCGGTGACCAGGGCGCGGACGCCGGTCACGATCTCCCACATGGGGGAGACGGCGAACCGCGCGCGGGCCAGATCGTCCGTCGAGAACGCCAGTTCGGCCCGCATGGCCCCGCCTCCGCGGTGTGGTTCGAGCCCGGTCGGGCGGTGGTCGGTACTGCGCTTCGGTACTGCGGTGGTCGGTAGTGAGGCGGTCGGTACCGCGGTGGTCGGTAGTGCCGAGGATTCGGTCCGAGCTTAATCAATTGGGGCCCGGTGCGGGGCTGGGCACCATGGGCCGCCGGGCGGGATCCACCGCCCGGCGGCCCGAGGCGCGAAGCACGAAGAGGCGGTATTCCGATGTCCGTTGACACCACCACAGCCACCCTCACCGGCGAGGCCGGAGCCGGTTCAGGAGCCGGTTCCGGTTTCGGCGCCGGTGCCCTCCGGGAGGTCGGCGGGGAGCAGCGCGCCAAGGCGGTCGCGCTGCGCGGGCTGCTCGACACCCCGCCCCTGGTGCTGCCCAACGCCTGGGACGCCGGCAGCGCGGTGGTGATCGCTTCGGCCGGGGCCCCGGCGATCGCCACCACCAGCGGCGGGGTCTCCTGGTCGCTGGGCCGCGGGGACGGCCAGCGGCTCGGCCGGGCGGAGGCCGTGGAGGCGGCCCGCCGGGTGGTCGACTCCGTCGACGTGCCGGTGACGGTGGACGCCGAGGGCGGCTACGGCCCGCTGCCGGCCGATGTCGCGACCACCGTGCGCGAGCTGATCGGCGTCGGCGCGGTCGGCGTCAACCTGGAGGACTCGCACGCGCCCGGCGGCCCGCTGTTCTCGGTGGCCGAGCAGGTCGAACGGTTGCGCGCGGCGCGGGCGCAGGCCGAGCGGTCCGGGCTGCCGGAGCTGCTGGTCAACGCCCGGACCGACGTCTACCTGTTCGCGATCGGCGAGCCCGCCGGCCGCCTGGCGGACGCGCTGGAGCGCGCCGAGGCGTACGCGGCGGCGGGCGCGGACGGCCTCTTCGTCCCGGGCCTGCTCGACCTCGACGTCCTGGGCGAGCTGTGCGCGCGCTCGCCGCTGCCGGTCAACGCCATGGCGGTCCCCGGCGGCCCGACCGTCGCCGAGTTCGCCGCGGCCGGTGTCCGGCGGGTCAGCGTCGGCACCGCGCTCACCCAGCTCGCGTACACCGTCACCCGCCGGGCCGCCGAGGAGCTGTTCGGCACGGGCACGTACGGCCGGCTGGAGGGTGCGATCGGCTTCGGCGACCTGGACGCGCTGTACCAGCGCTGAGCCCGGTGTCGGGCCGGGTGCCGGGCCGGTGCTGAGCCGGGGTGAGCCCGGTGTCGGGTCCGGGGGAGTCGATCGCCCCCGGACCGTGCGCCGTTCGGCGTAGCCTTCGTCCATGGCAGAGAGCAAGGTCCGGAGGACCACCGCCAAGGCGGGGGCCGAGCCGGCGGCGAGGGCGGTCACGAAGCCGAGGAAACCGGAGTCGCGGCTGGCGATGGTGCGGCGGGCGCGGAGGATCAACCGGGAGCTCGCGGAGCTCTACCCGTACGCGCACCCCGAGTTGGACTTCGAGAACCCCTTCCAGCTGCTGGTGGCCACCGTCCTGTCGGCGCAGACGACCGACCTGCGGGTGAACCAGACCACCCCGGCGCTGTTCGCGAAGTACCCCACCCCGGAGGACATGGCGGCGGCGGTGCCGGAGGAGCTGGAGGAGATCATCCGGCCGACCGGCTTCTTCCGGAACAAGGCGAAGGCGCTGATCGGGCTGTCGATCGCGCTGCGGGACGACTTCGGCGGCGAGGTCCCGGGCCGGCTCAAGGACCTGGTGACCCTCCCGGGCGTCGGCCGCAAGACGGCCAACGTCGTTCTGGGGAACGTCTTCGGTGTCCCCGGGATCACCGTCGACACCCATTTCGGGCGGCTCTCCCGGCGGTTCGGCTGGACCGCGGAGGAGGATCCGGAGAAGGTCGAGGCGGTCGTCGCGGAGATCTTCCCGAAGTCCGAGTGGACGATGCTCTCGCACCGGGTGGTCTTCCACGGCCGCCGGATCTGCCACGCCCGCCGTCCCGCCTGCGGAGCCTGCCCGATCGCCCCGCTCTGCCCCGCGTACGGGGAGGGCGAGACCGACGCGGAGAAGGCCCGCAAGCTGCTCAAGTACGAGATGGGCGGCCAGCCCGGCCAGCGGCTGCGGCCGCCCGCCGACTTCCCCGGCGAGGCGGCCGCGCTGGCGAGCGCGGCGGAGCACCACGGCGAGGTGGCGGACATGGCCACGGGACCGGCCGCCGCGGATGCCGGGGGTGACGTGGGCGCCATGGGCGCCGCGGGCGCCGCAGGTGCTGAGGGTGCTGCAGGCGCCGCGGGAGAAGCGGGGGTGGCGCGGTGACCCCGGGGATCGCTCCCGACCCGCGGATCGAGCGCGACGGCCTGCCCCCGTGGCTGCTGCCCGTACGGGACGCCGCCGAGCGGGTGCTGCCCGAGCAACTGAGCCGGTTCCTGCCGCCGGCCGAGGGCGGGCGCGCCTCGGCCGTGCTGATGCTGTTCGGCGAGGGCGCCGAGGGGCCGGACCTGCTGCTGATCGAACGGGCCCGCTCGTTGCGCTCGCACGCCGGCCAGCCCTCCTTCCCCGGTGGCGCTCTGGACCCCGAGGACGGTGACCCGGAGGGCCCCGGCCCGGTGCGGGCGGCGCTGCGCGAGGCCTGGGAGGAGACCGGCCTGGACCCGTCCGGTGTGCAGGTCTTCGCCACGCTGCCGGCCCTCTACATCCCGGTGAGCCGCTTCGTGGTGACGCCGGTGCTCGGCTGGTGGCGGGAGGAGTCGCCGGTCGCCCCGATGGACAGCGCGGAGACCGGTGCGGTGTTCCGGGTGCCGCTCACCGAGCTGACCGACCCCGCGAACCGGGCCAGGCTGCGCCATCCCTCCGGCCACGCCGGTCCGGCCTTCGCGGTGGCCGGGCGGCTGGTCTGGGGCTTCACCGCGGGCGTGATCGACCGGGTACTCCACCACAGCGGCCTGGAGCTGCCCTGGGACGCCTCCCGGATGCTCGACCTGTCGGAGGAGGCGCTGGAGCTGGTCAGGGGCGAGCACGACCGTGACCGTTCCGCCGGCCGACCGGGCGGCGACACCCCGGCCACGTGATCCGGCGCGGACGTGGGCGGCCGGGCCGCCTCCGGGGCGTCCGGCCCACCCACGGGGCGGTCCGCCGTGGGAGGGTGTCCGAGTGAACGTCCTGGATCTGCTGCTGATCGTCGCCGCCGTCGGGTTCGCCGTGTCGGGGTACCGGCAGGGCTTCGTGGTCGGCGTGCTGTCGGTCCTCGGGTTCCTCGGCGGCGGCCTGATCGCCGTCCAACTGCTGCCCCTGCTGCTCAGCCACCTCAGCCCCGGCACCACCGCCTCGGTCATCGCGGTCGTGGTGGTGATCGTGCTGGCCGCGATCGGCCAGGCCGTCACCACGCACTTCGGCTGGAAGCTGCGCGGCCACATCGACCGCCGTCCGGCCAAGGCGCTGGACGCGGCCGGCGGTGCGGTGGTCAACGTCATCTCGATGCTGCTGGTGGCCTGGCTGATCGGCTCGGCGCTCGCCGGGACGTCCATGCCCACGGTCTCCAAGCAGGTGCGCAGCTCGGCGATCCTCGGCGGCGTCCAGGACACGCTGCCCTCCGACGCCCCGAACTGGTTCTCCGACTTCACCAAGGTGCTCGCCCGCAACGGCTTCCCACAGGTCTTCAACCCCTTCGAGCACGAGCCGATCACCGAGGTCGACAACCCGGACCCGGCGCTGGCCGCGAGCCCGGCCGTGGCCCGGGCCAAGCAGAGCCTGGTCAAGGTGGTCGGGACGGCCACCGCCTGCGGCAAGACCCTGGAGGGCAGCGGCTTCGTGTACGCCCCGCACCGGGTGATGACCAACGCCCACGTGGTCGGCGGCGTCGACGAACCCACCGTCCAGGTCGGCGGCACCGGCCAGCTGTACGACGCGACGGTGGTCCGCTACGACTGGCAGCGCGACATCGCGATCCTGGACGTCCCGAAGCTCAACGCCCCGGCGCTCCCCTTCGCGGGCGAGGCGAAGACCAACGACAGCGCGATCGTGGCGGGCTTCCCGGAGAACGGTGCCTTCAACGTCCAGCCGGCCCGCATCCGGGGGCGGATCCAGGCCAAGGGCCCGGACATCTACCACCGCGGGCAGGTGGACCGGGACGTGTACTCGGTGCGCTCCCTGGTCCGCCAGGGCAACAGCGGCGGGCCGCTGCTCACACCCGACGGGCAGGTCTTCGGCATGGTCTTCGCCAAGTCCCTGGACAGCGCGGACACCGGCTACGTGCTGACCGCCGCCGAGGTGCGCACGGAGGCCGAGAGCGGCGCCACCGCGACCGCCCGGGTGGACACCCAGGGCTGCGCGCTCTGAGCGGACACCCTGGGCTGCGCGGAGCGGACACCCGGGGCCCTGGGCTCCGAGCGCGCTCCGGGTGTTGTTCTGAGCGCGCTCGGAGTCCGCTTTGTCGGAGTGCGCGTCGTGCGTGTCGTGTGCGTCGAGTGCGCTCCGAGTGAGGCGGGGGCGCCGCGGGGCGTCGGGCGGGGTGAGCGCCGGACGTACCGGGCGTCCGCCCGGCGCGCCGAGCGCCGGGTGCGCCGGGGCTCAGCCCTCGCGCCGCAGCCGCGCGCCCACCCAGCGGGCGCGGCGGCCGAGGATGCGGGGAATGCCGAGCTGCGACCGGTCCGGGCGCTCCCCGTGGTCGGCACCCTCGTGGCCGAGGTCCTCCACCCGGTCCGGGCGGGGTCCGGACCTCGGCACGCCGCTCTGGAGCGTGCCGCCCGGGCGTACGCCGTTCTGGAGCGAGGCGTTCCGGAGTGAGCTGTCGAGGCGCGAGCTGTTGTGGCGTCGGCCGCGCTGGTCGCCGCCGCGATCGGGCATCCAGGTCATACCGCAATGGATGCCCCTGGGCCGCTCGGGGTAACCGCCCGTGGCGCGGCGAGTTGGCCTATGCGTTTGTCATATGAGCGCAATATTAGGAGAGTTGGGGAAGTCGGGGGAGGACCTGGGCAGTCCTTGTGGCCGGTTGTTGTGCGCCGTCCGCGGGGCCGGATCCCGTGCCGGGCCCGTGCCCAGTCCTCGTTCTCAGGCCCCGTGCCCAGTTCCCGCGCCCAGGCCCCGTGCCCAGTTCCCGCGCCCAGGTCTCGCGCTCAGTCCTTGTGCTGGCCGATCCAGTCGAGCAGCTCGGCCGTGAACTCCTCCGGCGCCTCCTCGTGCGGGAAGTGCCCGACCCCCGGCAGCAGCCGCCAGCGGTACGGCGCCGCCACGTACTCGCCGCCGCCGAGCGCGGTGTGCGAGAGCAGCACCGGGTCGGCCGCACCCTGGACGTGCAGGGTCGGCGCGGTGATCTCCTTCTTCATCCGGCGGGCGAACTGGATGCCGTCGGGCCGGGCCATCGAGCGCAGCAGCCAGCGGTACGGCTCGATCGAGCAGTGCGCGGTGCTCGGGATCTGGATCGCCTGCCGGTACGCGGCCACCGCCGCCCGGTCCAGCTGGGTGCGCCCGGTCCAGGCGTCCAGGTAACGGCCGACGAGGGCGGCGTCGTCGGCCACCAGACGGCGTTCCGGTATCCACGGCCGCTGGAAGCCCAGGACGTGCTCGAAGGCGGCCATCTGGCGGCGGTCGGTGAGCAGTGCCCGGCGCAGGTCCCGCGGGTGCGCGGCGGAGACCACGGTGAGGCTCTGGATCACCGACGGGCGCATCACGGCCGCCACCCAGGCGAGCGTGCCGCCGGAGGCGTGGCCGACCAGGTGCGCCCGGTTCTCGCCGAGCGAGCGGATCACGCCGGTGATGTCCAGGGCCAGGTTGCCCGGGTCGTACCCGCGCGGGGTGCGGTCGCTGCCGCCGATGCCCCGCAGGTCGAGCGCGACGGCCCGGTAGCCGGCCTCGGCGAGTGCGGTCAGCTGGTGGCGCCAGGCCCACCAGTACTCGGGCCAGCCGTGCACCAGCAGCACCAGCGGTCCCTGGCCGAGCTCGGCGATGTGGAACCGGGCGCCGTTGGCCGCGAGGTCGCGATGGGTCCACGGACCGGCCTGCCGGATGCTCCAGGCCTCCTGGGGGCCCTCGGAGCCGCGGGCGGCACCCGGCGCGGCCTCGGCGGCGATCTCGGCAACGGAACCGGCCCCGGTCGTCCCGGCCCCGGTCGTCCCGCTCCCGGGGGAGGTCGCGGGAGCGGTACCGGAGGCGGCGGACGGCTGCGAGGGCACGGGCTTCTGGTCGAGCGGCATACCGAGAGCGTGTCACATCCCCGCGCCGGACACGTGCCCGGCACTCGCTCTCGGTGCGCCGGGGGCGTACGGGGCCGTGTGCGCCGTACGGGCCTTGCCACCGGGCCGCCCCGGCCGGCCGGGGCCGGACTGGGCGGGCACGGCGCCGGAGCGGGCGGATGCGGCGCCGGTGCTCGGCGGGCCCGGCGGCGCCGGAGTGTTACGGGATGCGGCCCAGGGCACGGTCGATCTCCTCCTGGGTCGCCGGGCGCGGGCGGGCGTTCTTGAGCACGTCGGCGGTCTTCTGGGCGCCCTCGATGGTCCGGCGCGGCTTCTCGATCCGCTTGAACGAGCGCAGCGCGAGCAGGCCGAGCAGCGCCGCCAGCAGCAGGTAGGCGCCTGCCACGATCAGGAACGACCAGCCGAGCGACAGGCCCAGCGCGTGGATCCCGTAGGCCGCCGCCGCGCTCAGCATCGGTACGGCGGCCAGCGCCACCACCCCGGCGACCGTCAGTGACACACCGCCGGAGACGCCGCGCTTCACGTCGGCGCGGAGCTCGGCCTTGGCCAGCGCGATCTCGTCGTGGACCAGCGCGGACAGGTCGGCGGTGGCCGCGGCGAACAGCTGCCCCACCGAACGCTCGCCCTCGTAGGGCGCCCGGCCGTTGCTGGACGGGTCTGCGGCTCCTGCGGGCATCAGCGGTTCTCCTCTGCGGCCGTACGACACCGGGGCCGGAGTGGGCCCGGTGGCGTCCGTGGACTGTCGACAGCTCAGAATCATGCCCCTACCGGTCAGTCGGACACCACTCCGGGGGCCCCGCCGGAGTGGCATGTCCCGGCCGGTCCGGGCCGCCGGTACGGGGGTGGGGGCGGGGTGTCGGCACCGGGGTGGGCGGGCCGCGTCGGCGGGGTGCCCGCGTTCGGTGCCCGCGTCGGACGGCTGTGCGGGGCGGCTGTGTGGGGTGGCGCCGGGGCGGGGGCTACGGGCGGGGTCAGCGCTCGGGGTCGGAGGTTCCGTCCGGCCGGCGCTCGGCGGGTCCGGCGGACTCGGGTCGTCCGGTCCGTTCGGCACGTCCGGGATGTTCGGCACGTCCGGGATGTTCGGCGCGCTCGGCGCGCTCGGCGCGCTCGGCCAGGGCGGCCATCCGGGCCTGCCAGGCCGGGTCGTCCTGCTGGTAGACGTCCGGGATGCCGTCGCCGTCGAGGTCGCGGTCCTCCTCCTCGCACAGCTGCCGGTAGTGCCGGTTGCGCAGCTTGAGCAGCACCGTGGCGAGCAGTGCACAGAGCAGCGAACCGACCAGGACGGCGGCCTTGGCCTTGTTGGCGAGCTCCGGGTCGGAGGGGAAGGCCAGCTCGCTGATCAGCAGCGAGACCGTGAAGCCGATGCCGGCCAGGACCGACAGTGCGAACAGATCGGCCCACGTGAGCCGCGGGTTCAGCTCGGCCCGGGTGAAGCGGGCGGCCAGCCAGGTGCCGCCGAAGACGCCGACCGTCTTGCCGACCAGCAACCCGATGACGATCCCGAGTGGCGTGGCCTGGGTGAAGACCTGGGCGAGCGCCGGGCCGGAGAGCGTCACCCCGGCCGCGAACAGGGCGAAGACCGGCACCGCCAGCCCGGCCGACAGCGGGCGGATCAGGTGCTCGATGTGCTCCCCCGGAGACTGCTCCTCATCGCCGGTCCGGTGGCAGCGCAGGATCAGGCCCATCGCCACACCGGCGACCGTGGCGTGCACACCGCTCTCGTGCATCAGCGCCCAGATCACGAAGGCCAGCGGCACGAACAGGTACCAGCCGTGCACCCCGCGCCGGTGCAGGAACCAGAAGAGCACCAGGCCGGCGAGGGAGAGCCCGAGCGCCCAGTACTCGATGCCGGAGCTGTAGAAGACCGCGATGATCAGGATCGCGATCAGGTCGTCGACCACGGCGAGGGTGAGCAGGAAGGCGCGCAGCGCGGACGGCAGATGGGTGCCGACCACCGCGAGCACACCGAGCGCGAAGGCGATGTCGGTGGCGGTCGGGATCGCCCAGCCGCCCGGATGCCCCCCGCTGCCGGAGTTGATGACGGTGTAGATGACCGCGGGCAGGATCACCCCGCACACCGCCGCGACCACCGGTAGCAGGGCGGCGCTCGGTGTGCGCAGCTCGCCCGCGACGAACTCGCGCTTGAGCTCGATGCCGGCCACGAAGAAGAAGATCGCCAGCAGTCCGTCGTTGGCCCACGCCTCCAGCGTGAGGTCCAGGTGGAGCGGTCCGGACGGGCCGACGGTGTGGTCGAGCACACTCTCGTACGCCTCCGGCCAGACATTCGCCCAGATGAGCGCCACGACGGCGGCGATCAGCAGCAGGATGCCGCCGACCGTCTCGGTCCGCAGGGCGTCGGCGATGAAGGTGCGCTCGGGCAGCGACAGTCGGCCGAGGAACTGGCGGCGGGGCGTCGGCTCGTTCGTGGGCGGCTGGCTGGCCACGGCGGGACCTCCTGGGCGGCGGCAACGGTGTACGGATGCACGGGTGGTGCAGTGCCGACCAGACTTCCCGGCGCGCCCATGACGCGGAGATCTTGTTGCGTCGTTGACATTCTACGGGGAACCGCGAGGCGATATCCGGATCGTCCTACCCAAGGACTTAAGCCCTCCCGGGCTCCCGCTGCACCCTGAGGCGGTGCCCGGCGGTGGCCGCCGGCGGGCTTCCCGGGGCGGGGAACGGGGTGGTTAGGGGGCGGGTAGCGGGGGGCGCAGCGACCCCGTCTGCATGCGGCCGGCACCCGAACGGCGTCGGCCGCATGCAGACGGGTGACCGCCTTCCCACCGTCGAGTACACGCCCGTCGCCCGCCGGGGCCACGCCGACCGCCCCGGCGAACGCCCGGTCCGCTCCGACACCCGCTTGGTGATCGGCTCGATCAGCAAGGTCCTCACCGGACTGCTGGCCATCCGCAAGGGCGGCCGATCACTTAGCTCTACCTGGCCACCCACACCTCGGGTCTGCCCCGGCTGCCGGTCGGACGTCGGTCGCCGCGCCGGGGGCTCGGCAAGGATCGGTGCCCCGGCAAGGACCGGTGCTCGGCCAGGACCGCTGCACGACCGTGCCCCCGGGCGGTGGCGACCGCCCGGGGGCACGGCTCCGTCATTCCCGGCCTCCTGGCCGGGCCGGTATCAGTCCTGGTTCGCGGTGGGGAGCTGGGACTGGATGAGGTTCATGACGGTGCTGTCGGCGAGGGTGGTGGTGTCGCCGACCTCGCGGCCTTCGGCGATGTCGCGCAGCAGGCGGCGCATGATCTTGCCGGA
>NZ_JBSGFD010000088.1:0-33338 GCF_053603215.1 Kitasatospora sp. NPDC004240
CGTACCCCGGCCCCGCGTGCCGCGGCCCCGCACGGCCCGGTGCCGCACGCCCCGTCCTCGCACGCCTCCGCCTCGCGCGGCCCGGCCCCGGACCGCGTGGGTGCGGCCTCCGCGCTGGTCGAGGCGACCGACCACGAGGAGTGGGTGGACGGGATGCGTGAGCGTGCTGCGGCGGGCCCGGACTCCTGGGAGCCCGTCCCGGTGCCGCTTCCCACCTACGTCACCGCTCCGGTGGCCCCCCGGGTCACCCGGGGGCTGGACCTCTCCGCGCCCGGTACCTGGACCGCAGGCCGCCCGGTGGAGTCCCGCACCACTCCTCTCTTCGACCAGTACGCCGCGGAGCCGCCGCTCGGCTCCGAGGACTACGCCGGCCGCCCTCGCGCGGCCAACGAGTGATCCCCGCGGCGCACCTCCGTTGGGTGCGCCGCGCCTCCCACCAGGCCCGCCTCGCGAGCGGTGGTCACGACCCCCCTCCGAAAGGTGCTAGAGTTTCTTCTCGTTGGGGCTGTGGCGCAGTCCGGTAGCGCACCTCGTTCGCATCGAGGGGGTCAGGGGTTCGAATCCCCTCAGCTCCACCCAACAGGGTCCCGCCCGATCATCACGATCGGGCGGGACTTCTGCGTTGTGCGGGCGATTCGCCCGCGGTGGGGCGTGCCAGGGGTGGCCCCGGGCCAACGGTGGCCCGGTGTGAGCCGGTTCACACGGCCGTGAGCTCCGGGGGTCGGGCCCCGGGCGGGCGCGGTGGCCGGGGTGGTGCCCGGTGCGGTGCCGACCGGCCGTCAGCCGGATTTCCCCCCAACGCCGCAGGGGTCTTTCGAGGGCGAGGGCCGGGGCCTGGTGGCGACCGGCGCGAGCGCGGGCGGACGACGTCCGCCGGTGAGTGGTCAAGGGTGACCTCCTTCGTCGGGTCGAGGCCGCTCCGTACGGCCCCGGTGACGGTGCGGACGGCGGCGCGGACCGGGCGCCGCCGGGGCGTTCCGGCCCGTGGCCAGGTCGAACCCGCTCTGACGTTCCCTCTATTCCGGCCTTCGGGAACGGTTCACACGTTCGAGTGGCTTCGGGGCGGAAGGCTGGATCCGGTCGGTCGGGGCGGGGCAGAGTGGCCGCCGGAGCGCCCGACGGGCGCTCGGCCGGGTGGCCCGGCGGACGCGGGAGGGCGGCCGGGGGAGCCGGGCGGGGACGACATCGAGGGACGGGAACGGGGGTGCGGGCCATGGACGACCCGCCTGATCGGTCGTGGGACGGGCCCACGGCGTGAGCCGGTGCTGCGGGCGCTGTCGGCGCGCGGAGCGGAGCGGTGGTCAGCCGTTCGGATCCTTGACAACTACAACGGTGCAGAGCGCGTGGTGGACGCAGTAGTGGGTGACGGTGCCCAGGGCCGCCCCCTGCGGGGCGCCGAGACCCCGGCTGCCGAGGACGAGGGCCGCGGCACCCTCGGCGGCGGCGACCAGGGTGGGGCCGGGCGGGCCGGCCTTGAGGTGGCGCAGGACGGCCCTGGGGGCGGCGGGTGAGGGCGGGGGAGCGGGTGGGTCCGCCGGGGGCCGGGCGGGGCCGAGGGCGGCGGCCAGGGCCTCGTCGAGGATGCGGGCGGCGGAGCGCTCGCCCTCGAAGCCGTCCAGGGCGGGCAGGACCAGGCCGTGCTCGCCGTACAAGCAGGGGAAATCCCAGACGGTGACCGCCTCCAGCGGGCCGCCCGAGGCGGCGGCGAGCTTGGCGGCCCAGCGGACGGCCGCGTGGGACAGCGGGGAGCCGTCCACGCCCACCACGATCCTGCCGTCCGGGGGCTGGCCCATGATCCGAGCGTAGGTCCTGCCCCACGGGACGGCGAGGCCGTGGGAGTTGCGGCGGGCCGGTGGCGAGGCACCGAGGGCCGTACGGGCGAGTGGGGACGTCGGGGCGGCGATAGAGGGGCGGGGGCGTCGCGTCGTGGGGACGTCCGGGCGGGGGCGTGGCGAGGTCGAACGGCGGAAACGCGCCCGGGGGCCGACCGGATCCGCTCCGGTCGGCCCCCGGGAGGGGTTGCGGCGGGGCCTACTGCTGGCCCGAGCCCGCGTACGGACCGGACTGCGGGGCACCGGCCTGCGGCGGGACGCTGCCGTAGCGCGCCGGACGGCGTCCGCGCGGGTGGCGGGTCAGGGTGTAGCCCGCGACACCGGCGAGGGCGGCCAGGGCGCCGCCCGCCAGGGTCCAGAACCAGCGGCTGTTCCAGCCGGAGAACCAGCCCGTGTACCAGTGCTCCTCGGGCTCCTCGGGGGTCGCGGCCTTGACGCCGGCGGCGGCACCGGCGTTGACCGGCGGGACCAGCGGGGCCTTGAGCGAGCCGCCCTCGGGCTGGGCGTTGTCCGCGTCGCCCTTGGCGCGCACCTGGAGCTGGACGGAGGCGGCGAGGCCGAGGTCCTGCTGGGGGGCGTCGGTCAGGGAGAGCCGGACGTAGTAGGTGCCCGGCAGGGGGTCCCCGGACCACGGTTCGGCCCAGGAGCGGACCTCGCGCAGCGTGCAGCTGAGCGCGACCGTGCCGGCGCCCTGGTCGGCGGTGGCGTTCTGGGTGCCGCCGGTGCAGGACTGGCGGCGCCGGAGGCCGTCGAAGACCTCGACGCTCCAGGTCTGCGGGCCGTGCCGGTCGGCCGCGGGGGCCAGGGCGACGGTCAGCCCGACCGAGGGGGTCTGGCCCTCCGACGCGCCGAACGACCAGTACAGGTAGTCACCGGTGGAGGCGGCGACCTTGGCGTCCTGGCCGGGGGCCAGGGTGGTGGCGGTGAGGAACGACGTCCCGGCCTTGGTCACCGGGGCGGGCGCCCCGCTGGAGCCGGGCGACGGGGAGGGCGAGGCGGCCGAGGCCGAGGGGGCCGCGAGCGTGAGCAGCAGGGCCAGGGCCAGCGGGACGACGGCGAGCGGTGCCAGCAGCCGCCGCACGGCCTTGCGTGGCCCCTGCGTCGGGGTCGTCGGGTTCGAAGCGGTCAGTCGCATGATCAGTTCTCCCGCCAGACAGCGATCCGCCAGCGCGCGATCCAGCCGAACACCAGACCGGTCACCAGGCCGGCGAGGGTGAGCACGAGCAGCAGGATCCAGCCGCGGCCGAGGCCCATCGCCGGACCGTCCGGGGCGGGGGAGGCTGCGGTCAGGTCGACCGTCAGCTCCAGCGGCAGGCCCGGCTCGGCCTGCACGCCCGGCTGCGGGGCGAGCGAGTTGCTGACGACCAGGCAGACGGTGGTCTCCGCCTTGCCGCTCGGCGAGGCCGACGGCTTGGCCGAGGAGTCGTCGTCATCGTCGCCGGTCGACCAGCGCAGGCCGGTGGAGACGACGTCGGTGCGCCCGCTGCCGGCGTCCGTGCCGCGGACCAGTTCCTGGCCGCCGGTGCTGGTCGCCTGCAGCAGCACGCCGTAGTCGCGGGCGACGGCGCGGTCCACGGAGACGCTCACCGAGGCGCGCAGCTCCTGCCCGGCCTTCACCGGCACCCGGTAGACCCGGTGCTCGGAGAACTTCTCCCGGTCGCTGTAGACACCGGGGGTGAGCACCGGGGCGCTCTCGCACTTGTCGGTGCCCGAGGTCTTGGTGGGCGTGACGGTGTAGGTGTCCCTGGACCGGTCGACCAGCTGCTTCACCTTCTCGGTGAGCTGCTCCTGCGTGCGCACGTCGGTGTAGGTGCCACCGGTGGCGTTGGCGATGCAGAGCAGTTGCTGGCGGGTCTTGTCGTCGTGGGCCAGGCCGAGGGTGTCGATCACCAGGTGGATGCCCTGGGAGGCGAGCTCGCGGGCCACGTCGCAGGGGTCCGGCGGGGCGCAGGAGTCCTCGCCGTCGGTGATCAGCACCACCCGGCGGGTGGTCTCACCCTTGCCGAGGTCCTGGGCGGCGCCGCGCAGCGCGAGGCCGATCGGCGTCCAACCGGTGGGGCGCAGGGTCGCCACGGCGGTCTTGGCCTCGACCTTGTTGGTCCGGCCGACCGGGAAGAGCTGACGGGTGTCCTGGCAGCCCTGCACCTTGTCGTCGCCGTGGTAGTTGGCGCCGAGGGTGCGGATGCCGAACTCGGTCTCGGTGGGCAGTGCGTCGATCACCTCGTTCAGCGACTGCTGGGCCACCGCCATCCGGCTCTTGCCCTGGATGTCGGTGGCCTGCATGGAGCCGCTGACGTCCAGCACGAGGTCCACACGGGGGGCTTCCTTGCCGGCGGCGGCGCCGGCTGATGGTTCGTCGGCATGGGCGGGCAGGCCGCTGAGCAGCGCGCCCCCTGTTATCGCCAGGGCGGCCAGCAGGCTGCCGAGCCTGGCCTTCGGTCGTCGTCCGGTAGTCACCCGGCGAATCCTAGGGATCATCAGTTCGCCATGGCCAACGAGGGGCGGTGCACGGCTGTGGTCGATCCGGGCGCGAACTACTGGGCGCCGGTGGGTGATCGGGCGCCGGGCGCGCGACTTCACGCCGCTCCTACCGGCCCGCACTACGCTTCCGTCCCGGAGCTTCGGGTCCGGAGGGCCGGTAGGGCGCCGGGCCATCCGACGCGGTGCCGCCCGCCGTCGGTCCGCCAGCGGGGGGCGGTACGGGGTTCCCGGGTGGGTCGGGGTCGGACGGGGAGGTCGGATGAGGCTGGCCGGGGTCGGGAAGCGCTACGGACGCGGCACGCGCTGGATCCTGCACGAGGTGGATCTGACGGTCGGGTCGGGCGAGCTGGTGCGGATCGAGGGGGCCAACGGGAGTGGCAAGTCGACGCTGCTGAAGCTGGTGGCGGGGATCGAACGGCCGACGGTCGGCCGGGTGCACCGGCCGCCGCGGACGGCGTACGTGCCGGAACGCTTCCCGCCGGCGCTGCCGTTCGACGCACGCTCCTACCTGCTGCGGGTGGGCCGGGTGCACGGCCTGCCGGAGGGGGAGGCGCGGCGCCGGGCGGACGACTGGCTGGACCGCTTCGGCATCGCCGACCGGGCCGGTACGCCGCTGAGCCGGCTCTCCAAGGGCACCTGCCAGAAGGTCGCCGTCGCCCAGGCACTGCTCGCCGAGGCGGACGTGCTGCTGCTGGACGAGGCCTGGACCGGGCTCGACGGGGTCGCCCGTACGGCGCTGGACGAGGCGGCGGCCGAGCGGGCCGGGGCGGGCGGCGCGGTGCTGTTCGTCGACCACGACCCGTACCGCCTGGCCGGTCTGGTCACCGGTGCGTACGCGGTGGGGGCGGACGGCGGGCTCCGGCCCGGCGAGCCGTCCGCCACGGGAGGCGGCACCGAGGGTCCGGCCGGTCCGGTGATGGAGATCGAGGTGGACGTGCCGGGAGGGGAGCTGCCGGACCGGCTGCCCGGTGCGCCGGCCCGCACCGCGCTGGCGGGGACGGCGGTACGGCTGGAGGTGGCGGCCGCGCACTCGGACGCCCTACTGCGACGGCTGCTCGCCGGCCGGCCACCGGCCCGGGTGCTCTCCGTGGGACGACGGCCGGACCCACCCGTGGTTGTCGCCCCGGCCACGGCGGCCATGGCCACGACGACGGCCACCACCATCGGTGCGGCCACGGCTACGACCATCGGTGCGGCCGTGGACGACCGGTCCGGGGAGGGGGCCCGATGAGGCAGTTGGGGGCGCTGACCCGCTACCACCTGGAGCTGCTGCTGCGTTCCCACAGCTGGCTGCCGCCGTTCCTGGTGTACGCGCTACTGCTGGCGATCGGGGTGTCCGGTGGGAACCCCCTGCTCGGAGACCTTGGGTTCGGCTCCGCGCTCCTGCTGCCGGTGGCGGCCTGGTACGTGCGGTGCGCGGTGACGGTGGAACCGGCGGCCTCGCGGGCCTGCCTGGTCGCGGCGGCCGGCGCCTTCCGGGTGCAACTGGCGGCGCTGCTGGCCGCGATGACGGCGGGCCTGGTGCTCGCCGTCGGCGGGACGCTGACGCTCTGGGTGATGAGCGGGGAGGTCGCCAACCACAAGGTGCCCCAGCCGCCGGTCGGTGACGCGCTGCTGGAGGGGCTGCTGGCCTCGGTGGTCTGCGTGCTGCTGGGCGTGCTGGTCGGGGCGGTGTGCAACCGTCCGGTCCTGCTCCGCGCGCAGTACGGGATCCCGTTGGCGCTGGCGCTGTCGACGATGGTGCTGGTGACCTCCGCCTCGCCGGCGAACCGGGCGGTTCGCCGGCTGATCACCGGTTCGCGGACCGGCCTGGTGGCCTACCCATGGGTGGACCTGCTGCTCACCGTGGTCCTGCTGGCCCTGGGGGCGGCGGGGGCCTCGGCGCTCGCGGGACGGCGGTCCGAGTAGCCCACCCGACCGGGCGGCGCGCCGCTCTTCCCGCGCCGCCCGCCCGCGCGCCTCGACTTTCCCGCGTGCCCGGGTCCGGGCCGGCCGGTGCGAGGACCGGCCGGCCCGGACCCGGGAGGAGTTCGCGGGGCGGACACCCCGGGTCCGGACACCCGGGGCGGACACCCCGGAAACCGAACCCGTTACAGACCGGGGATCTGCCGGGCGGCGAAGGCCTGGCGCACCGAGGCCGCGGCCTGGTCGCCGTACATGGCCTGCGCGGTGGCGACGGTGGTCCGGGCGGCGTCGCTGAAGCCGGTGTCGGGCTTGAACGAGAACTGCGCGTTGATGATGATCCGGTCGGCGGTGCGGGCACCGAGCGCCTTGCGGATGTCGTACAGCGCGTTGGACCAGATCTCGCCGTCCGCGTGCACCTCGCCGACCTTGTCGCCGTACACCTTGCCGGTGTCCAGGCGGCGCAGGCAGTGCGGGGTGGTGCTGGAGTAGCCGGTGGAGTCCCAGTCGGCGACGCAGGCCTCGGGGGTGTTGCGGGGCCAGCCGTAGCGGGCGTCGGCTGCGGCACCGACGGAGAGCGCCAGGTAGTCGCCGAAGGCCTCGCCGATGGCCCCGGCCTCCGGGGAGGAGCCGAACCCGGGCACCTGCGCCTGGTGCACCGCGTGGCCGTACTCGTGGACGATCACCTCGGCGTCCTCGGCGTCGTCCACGCCGCCCTTGCCGAAGCGGATCTCGTCCTTCTTGTCGGTGAAGAAGGAGTTGTCCGAGCCCCACTGGTTGAGGCGGACCTGCTGGGGCCGGTCGTTGGCGCCGCGCAGCTCGCTGCCGAAGCCGAGGCCCTGCAGGTACTCCTGGGCCTCGTTGACCCAGAAGTACGCCATGACCTGCTCGAACTGGTCGGCGTTGCGGGTGTAGCGGAAGTCACCGGTGGTGGAGCGGGCGGGGGTACCGGTCTCCGAGCGGACGACCGCCCAACGGCCGGTCAGCGAGCCGCTGCCGTCCAGGTTGCGCAGGGCGACCGTCGCGTAGGCCGAGGACGGGACGGCGGAGTCGGCGTCCTTGGAGTCGGTCAGGTCCTGGTCGCCGGTGGACTGCACCGGGTTGACCATGAAGACCCGGCCGGTGGCCGTGGTGGCGGTGGGGCCGCCAGGTGCGGCGACGGCGGTGGGGGCGGTGGCGCCGACGGTCGCGGCCAGGGCCGCGGTGGCGGCGACGGCGAGGACGGTGCGGCGGGAGCCACGGGCGGGACGGGGCAAAGCTCCTCCTGTGAGGGCAGGGAAGACGGGCAGCGGTCCGGTCGGGACCTGCCGTTGCTCGACGGGGGATCTTGCCGCACGCCGGATGCGGTTGACCAGGGGTCGTCAAGTATCAATCTCCCCAAGAAAGGAGGGGTCGGGGACGAAAGGGACGGAATGACGGGGTGGCAGGAGGTGGGCAGGGTGCGGCGGCGACGGCCGGGCCGGCTCCGGCGGGCGCCGCCAAAATAGGACACACCGGGTGCAAAAGCAATAAATATGGATAGCTCTCGTTAGGGTGACGAACTGGGGCAAGGGTTTCGCCGCGCCGGCGGGCCCGGGCCCGCCGGCCCGTCCCTCGGCAGCGGGGGGAGCCGGCACGGCACGTCCGACGAGTTGGAAGGACCCGCACGTGAGCAACCTGTTCGCGATCGCCTACCCGGATCTGGCCACCGCTCAGGCGGTGCGCAACGAGGCGATCGGACTGCAGAAGCAGCGGCTGATCGAACTGGAGGACGCCGTCGTCGTCGAGCGCCGCGAGGACGGGAAGATCAAGCTGCACCAGCAGGTCAACACCACGGGCGCGGGCGCGGCCTCGGGCGCGCTGTGGGGTGGTGTCATCGGCCTGCTGTTCTTCATGCCCTTCCTCGGCGCGGCCGTCGGCGGCGCCGCAGGTGCCGCCGTCGGGGCCTCCACCGACATCGGCGTGGACGACAACTTCATGCGGGAGGTCGGGCAGCACCTCCAGCCGGGCGGCGCGGCCGTGTTCCTGCTGGTCCGCAGGGCCACCGCCGACAAGGTCGTTCCGGCGCTGGCCCGCTACGGCGGCCGGATCATCCAGACCTCGCTGTCCGCCGAGGCGGAGGCGGAGCTGAAGGCCACCGTCGAGGCGGCCAGGACGCATGCCCAGGCCGCGCCCCAGGCCCAGACCCCGAACGGGACCCCTTCCCAGCCCCAGAGCCCGCCCCCGAACGCGACCTCGAACGGGACCCCGACCCCGGCTCCGGCGCCGAGCGAGACCCGGTCCGCCTGACCCGGTCCGCCAGGCCCACCGAGCCATTCGACAGCCGCTCACGCGGGGCGGACGGGCCGGCGCCCGTCCGCCCCGTGCCGTCCGGGCAGCACCGCCGGACACCGGAGCGAGCGCACTCCCCACCCCCAAGGTCACAGCCGACAGGACGGACGGTCCGTGGCGACACCCTCCGCCGAGACGAGGCCCCCCGGGCGGCCGCGCCGGACGGTGCCCACCCGTCGGAACACCGAGCTGGCGCTGGTGCTGGCCGCGGTGCTGATCGCCGTCCTCGGCTACGTCGAGGTGGGCGTCAACATCGACGGCACGGTGCCCGCCGACGCCGCCGAGTACGGCTCGGCACTGGGAGCGCTCGCACTGGTGGCGCACGTGGTGGTCCGCTGGAAGGCGCCGTACGCGGACCCCCTGCTGCTGCCGATCGCCGTGCTGCTGAACGGCATCGGGCTGGTCGTCATCTACCGCCTGGACCGGGCCACCTCCGGCGCCACCTCGGCGGGCGGCGGGGCGGCGCCGACGCAGCTGCTCTGGTCGACCCTCGGGGTGGGCCTGTTCATCGCGGTGGTGGTGCTGCTGCGCGATCACAGGCGACTGCAGCGCTACGCGTACCTCGGGGCGCTGGTGGCGCTGGTGCTGCTCGTCCTGCCGGTCCTCTTCCCGCCGGTGTACGGCTCGCGGATCTGGATCAAGATCGGCCCGCTCTCCTTCCAGCCGGGGGAGTTCGCCAAGATCCTTCTGGCGATCTTCTTCGCGGCCTACCTGGCGGTCCACCGGGACGCGCTCGCGCTGACCGGCCGCCGGGTGCTCCGGTTCCGGCTTCCGCGCGGCCGGGTGCTCGGGCCGGTGCTGCTGATCTGGGCGGCCTTCGTCGGCGTCCTGGTGCTGGAGACCGACCTCGGCACCTCGCTGCTGTTCTTCGGCCTGTTCGTGATCATGCTGTACGTGGCCACGGCCCGGAGCGGCTGGATCGCGATCGGACTGTTCCTGGCGGCGATCGCGGCCGTGGCGGTCGGCCGGTTCTCGCCGCACGTGCACAGACGGGTGAACGACTGGCTGGATCCGCTCGGTTCGATCGCGGCGGGCCGGGGGGCCAACCAGATCGCCCAGTCCCTGTTCGCCTTCGCCTGGGGCGGGGAGCTGGGGGCGGGGCTGGGCAACGGGCACTCCGCGCTGATCGGCTTCGCGGCCAAGTCCGACTTCATCCTGGCCACCATCGGGGAGGAGCTGGGGCTGACCGGGCTGATCACGGTGTTCCTGTTGTACGCGCTGCTGGTCTCCCGGGGGTTCCGGACCGGGCTGGCCCTGCGGGACCCCTTCGGCCGACTGCTGGCGATCGGGCTGGCGGCGATCGTCGGGCTCCAGGTGTTCGTGGTGGCGGGAGGCGTGCTGGACCTCATTCCGCTCACCGGGATGACGCTCCCCTTCGTGGCCCAGGGCGGCTCCTCGGTGGTCACCAACTGGATCATCGTGGCCCTGCTGGTCCGGATGAGTGACCTCGCCCGCCGCCCCGGCCCGCTGCCCCACCGGCCCGGCCCCACGCCCGGACCGCCCCACCCGCGCACGGGCGCGGCCCGCCAGGAGGCCCGGGGGAGCGCCTCCCGGTGGCGTGGCGAGGCGCGACGGAGCGGCGAGGCGCGACGGAGCGGCGAGTCCCGGCGGAGCGGCGAGGCACGGCTGAGAGGGGAGGCCCGGTGAAGCGGCGAGGCACGGCTGAGAGGCGAGCGGCAGGAGACCCGGTGGCCCGGCGAGGCACGGCTGAGCGGCGAGGGTCGTGGAGCCCGATCACCCAGGAGACGCGATGAGGCGCCGCACCCCACCGGCCCCCGGTGGCCGGGCGTCCGGCAACGGCCCGCAGGGTCTGCCCGGCATCTCCGTCACCGGGCGCCGGGCCGGCACCTTCTGTCTGCTCCTGATCGTCGTGCTGTGCGCGCAGGCCACCCGGGTGCAGGTGTTCCAGGCCAAGGGGCTGAACCAGAACCCGGCCAACCAGCGGATGACCATCGAGCGCTACGCGCAGCCGCGCGGCGCCATCCGGGTGGGCGCCGACACGGTCACCGGTTCGGTGCCGACCGGCGGCCGCTACGACTACCGGCGCACCTACACCGACGGGCCGCTGTACGCCGCGGTCACCGGCTTCTCCTCGCAGACGTACGGCAACACCCAGATCGAGGGGACCGAGGACGGGGTGCTCTCCGGGACGGATCCGCGGCTGGCGACCGTGGCGGTGTGGGACGCCGTGGCCCGGCGGCGCAACCCCGGCGGCGACGTCCGCACCACCATCGACCGGGCCGCCCAGCAGGCGGCCGTGAAGGGGCTGGGCAACCAGAAGGGGGCGGTGGTCGCGATCGAACCGGCCACCGGCCGGATCCTGGCGCTGGCCAGCACGCCCTCGTACGACCCGGGGTCCTTCGCGGGTGCCTCCTCCGCGGACCAGGCGGCGTGGAACCGGCTGCAGACCGACCCCGACCAGCCGATGCTCAACCGCGCGCTGCGCCAGACGTACCCGCCCGGCTCGACGTTCAAGGTGGTCACCGCGGCCGCCGCGCTGGCGAGCGGGGTGGTCACCGACATCGACGCCCCCACCGACGCCCCGTACCCGTACGTGCTGCCGGGCACCACCACGGCGCTGGTCAACGACTCCACGGCCTGCAACAGGCCGGGCCTCCCGCTGGACACCGCGATGGTGCACAGCTGCAACTCGGTGCTCGGCTACCTCGGGGTGCAGGTCGGGCTGGAGCGGATGGTGGCGATGGCCGAGGGCTTCGGCTTCAACGACCCCGGGCTGGACGTCCCGGTCCGGGCGGCGCGCTCCAACTTCGACACGGAGATGAACCCCTCGCAGCTCGCGCTCTCCTCCATCGGCCAGTACGACACGGCGGCCACGCCGCTGGTGATGGCGATGGTCGCGGCGGGCGTCGCCAACAACGGCACGGTGATGCGTCCACAGCTTGTGGACAGTCTGACCAGGAGCGACGGCGTCACGGTGCGGCGGACGGAGCCCGAGGTGTACCGGGAGGCGATGAGCCCCGCGGTGGCCGGGCAGGTGCAGCGGCTGATGACGGACGTGGTGGAGAACGGCACCGGCCGCAACGCCCGGATCGACGGTGCGGTGGTCGGCGGCAAGACCGGGACGGCCGAGCACGGGGTGGACAACGCGGGCACGCCGTACGCGTGGTTCATCTCCTGGGCCAGGCCGGCCGGCTCGGGCGGGGTGCCCCCGGTGGCGGTGGCCGTGGTGGTCGCGGACAGCGGCGCCGCGACCGTCACCGGCGGGGGCCTGGCCGCCCCGATCGCCCGCTCGGTGATGCAGGCGGTCCTCGGCGGCTGACCCTCGGGCCGTGCCCGGACCCGGAGGCCGGCCCGGCGCACCCCCGCTGACCTGCCACTTAGCTGTTGATCATGGTATCCGCCGCGTGCGAAGTGTCCGGTTCGTCCGCGCTTTTACGACAATTCGTACAATGCGGGGCCGTGGACTGTTCGTTTGCGACACTGGTGCATTCGCGGGGTACTGTCCCATCTTTGTTCGGTTGGTCCTTGATGACACCCAGTGAGGCATCGGGTGACCGGCCGCTAGGACACCCTCCTCCGCCTAGAAGGATCCCGTTTTGGCCAGCAACACCCTCGGCGAGCGTCTGCTGCGACGTAAGCCCGTAGCCACCCTGATAGCCGAGAGCGAGGGCAAGGACGCCCTCCCGGCCGGCGCGCCCGAAGAGGGCGGACGCTCCGGCATCCACCTGCGGCGTTCGATCGGCCTCTGGCAGCTCTCGGCGATCGGCATCGGCGCCACCATCGGCACCGGCATCTTCTTCGTGCTCTCCAGCGCGGTGCCCGGCGCCGGCCCGGCCGTGATCATCTCCTTCGTGATCGCCGCGGTCACCGCCGGTCTCACCGCGCTCTGCTACGCCGAGATGGCCTCCGCGATCCCGGTCTCCGGTTCCTCCTACTCGTACGCCTACGCCACGCTCGGCGAGGGCGTCGCGTTCGGCGTCGGCATCTGCCTGCTGATGGAGTACGGCGTCTCGGCCTCCGCGATCGCGGTCTCCTGGGCCGAGTACCTGAACAAGTTCCTCGACCTGGCCGTCGGCCACCAGATCCCGGCCGCGCTCTCCAGCGCGCCCGGCAACGGCGACGGCGGCGTGTTCAACCTGCCCGCCGTGCTGCTGGTCGCCATGGTCTGCTTCCTGCTGGTGCGCGGCGTCAGCGAGTCGGTCAAGGTCAACGCGATCATGGTCGCGATCAAGATCGCCATCCTGGTGCTCTTCGTCTGCGTCGGCCTGACCGGTTTCCGCTCGGGCAACCTGACCCCGTTCATGCCGCTCGGCTTCGCCGGCGTGCAGGTCGCGGCCTCGACGATCTTCTTCTCGTTCATCGGCCTGGACGCCGTGTCCACCGCCGGTGAGGAGGTCAAGAACCCGCGCCGCACCCTTCCGATGGCGATCATCATCTCGCTGATCGTGGTCACCCTGATCTACATCCTGGTGGCCCTCACCGCCCTCGGCGCCCAGCCCTGGGAGAAGTTCGACGGCCAGGAGGCCGGCCTCGCCCAGATCCTCCAGGACGTCACCGGCCAGGGCTGGCCCGCGATGCTCTTCGCGGTCGGCGCGATCATCTCGATCTTCAGCATCACCCTCGTGGTGATCTACGGCCAGACCCGCATCCTGTACTCGATGGGCCGCGACGGCCTGCTGCCCAAGCGCTTCGCCCAGGTCTCGCCGCGCACCGGCACCCCGGTCTGGAACACCCTGGTCGTCGGCGTCGGCGTCGGCGCGCTGGCCGCCTTCGTGCCGCTGCGGGTGCTCGCGGACATCACCAGCCTCGGCACCCTGGTCGCCTTCGCCGTGGTCAGCATCGGTGTCATGGTGCTCCGCCGGACCCAGCCCGACCTGCCGCGCGGCTTCAAGGTCCCGGGCTACCCGGTCGTCCCGCTGCTCAGCATCGGTTTCTGCGCCTTCCTGATCAAGGACCTGCACGCCGACACCTTCCGGGCCGGTGCGATCGCCCTGGTCGTGGGTCTGGCCGTGTACTTCGGCTACGGCATGAAGAACTCCAAGCTGAACCGCCAGGAGCCGGCCGCCGGGGCCGAGGCGCCCGCCCCGGCCGACACCAAGGTCGGCTGAGCACCGGCAGCACCCCTGCCGGACTCCGGCGGCACGCCGGCAGCCCCCCCCCGCGCAGCCCCCTGCAGCACCCCAGCGGCACCCCGCAGGACCCCCGGCGGGATCCCCCTCGGATCCCGCCCCACGGGCCGCCGGCCGATCTCCCGGCCGGCGGCCCGTGGCGTCCGGCGGACACTCCCTTTCCCGACATGGGCGACAGGGCGCGGCCCCCACCCATAACCTTCCACCATGGTGAGCACCCGCACGCCCGGCCAGTCCCGCCCGCGCGGCCGCTTCACCGGTCGGAGCGGAACGCCGGCCCAACCCTCCGCGGCCGGACCGCCGGCCCGGCAGGGACGCCTGCGCCGCGGACTGGCCCCCCGGCCGCTCCCCCGCCAGCGTGGCGACGGGGGCACGGGCGATCCGCCCGATCGGCTGAATCCCGCCCGGCTCGCCGGACTCCCCGGCGTCCAGTTCCTCGGCTGCCTGATCGCGGCCGGCTGGGCGTTCGCCTTCCCGCTGATCTCCGACCTCGGCAACCAGCGGCTCTGGGGCAGCGTCGCCGCCCCCTCCTACCTCCTCGCCGGGGTGCTCTGCCTGGTCCTGCCGCGTCCCTTCGCCGCCCGGGCGGCCGCGGGCGCCGCACTGGTCGGCGCGGTCCTGGTCCCGCTGGCGATCCTGGCCCTGGAAGGGCGCTACCAGTCCGAGGTGATGGTGGTCGAACGCTCCGCCCACCTGCTGCTCAGCACCGGCAGTCCGTACCTGGAGGACCCGGTCGTGGTCGGCGACTACAACCCGTACCTGCCCGCGATGACGCTGTTCGGCATGCCGCGCGCCGTGGTCGGGGACGACAACGCGATGGTCCAGATGGTCGGGGACGCCCGGATCTGGTTCGCGCTGGCCTTCCTGGGCTGTCTGCTGGCCAGCTGGCGGCTGCTGCGCCCGAACCGCGACCGGGCCCCGCTGCTGCCGCTGGCCGTCCTCACCGCCTCGCCGCTGATCGCGCTGGCCCTGGTGGTCGGCGGGGTGGACCTGCCGCTGATCGGCGTGCTCTGCCTGGCGATGGCACTGGCCGAACGGGACCGCACCCTCGGCGCCGGGCTGGTGCTGGCCCTCGCCTGCACCCTCAAGTGGACGGCCTGGCCGGCGCTGCCGGTGGCCGTCCTGCTGCTGTGGCGGCTGTACGGGCGGAGGCCGGCCGCCCGGGCCGGGCTGACCGCGCTGGGCGCGGGCCTGGCGGTGATGCTGCCGGCCGCGCTGGCCCGGGCGGACGCCCTGCGCGAGCAGGTGGTGCGCTTCCCGCTCGGCCTCACCGCGATCCAGACGCCGGCGGGCAGCCCGCTGCCCGGCAAGGTGCTGGCCGGGTTCGGCCCGACCGGGCACACCGTCTCGCTGGCGCTGATGACCGTCGGCGGGCTGGGGGTGGCGATCTGGCTGCTGGCCCGTCCGCCGGTCTCGGCGATCGCCGCGGCCGACCTGCTGGCGGCGGGGCTGACGATCGCCTTCATGCTGGCCCCGGCGGGGCGCTTCGGCTATCTGGCGCTGCCCGCGGTGCTGGTGATCTGGCCGCGGCTGGCGGCCCGGCGGTGGAGCGCCGGTCCGCCGGCCACGACGAGCTGCCTGCTGGCCCGCCCCGCCCCCCTCCTGCCCCGGCGCTGAGGCCGGGCCGGCGAGGGCGGGGCGGGGGCTGGACCGGAGGGGAAACCGGGGCCGGGCCGGGCCCGGCCGGATCCGTCAGCGGCCGGCCATCAGGACCGAGGCGACCGCGGGACCGGCGGCGTCGGCACCGTGACCGCCGCCCTCGACCTCGGCGGCGACCGCCAGGTTGCCCCGGTAGGCGGTGAACCAGCTGTTGGTGGTGGTGATCCCGGTGGCCTCGGCGGAGCCGGTCTTGGCGCCGACGTCCCCGCTGACGCCGCTCATCGCGCCCTTGGCGGTGCCGTCCTTGGCGGTGGCGGCCATCATCGAGCGCACCCCGGCCGCGACCTCGGGCGACAGCGCGCGCGGCGCCTTCTGCTGGGGCAGGCCCGGGACGAGGATCGGCTGCTTGAACTCGCCGGACTTGACGGTGGCGGTGATCGAGGCGATGGCCAGCGGGTTCATCTGGACCTTGCCCTGGCCGATCATCTGCATCGCCCACTCGTCCTTGTTGGAGCCCGGGTCCGGCACCACGCCGTCGGCGTTCTGCAGACCGGTCTTCCACTCCAGGCCGATGCCGAAGACCTCCTTGGCGGTGGTGCCCAGGGTGGCCGGCTTGAGGCTGGTGCGGCCCTGCTCGATGAAGGCGGTGTTGCAGGACATCATGAAGTCCTGCTTGAGGGTGTTGGTGGGGAAGGCGCCCGGGAACGAGTTCGGGATGGCGACCGCGTTGGTGCTCTTCTCCGGGCAGGGGACGACGGTGTCGGGGGTGACCCCGGCCTCCAGCAGCGCGGTGGCGGACACGATCTTCATCGTGGAGCCGGGCGGCTGCTTGCCGTCGAAGGCGCGGTTGAACTCACCGGCCGAGTTGGCGAAGGCCAGCACGTGCCCGGTGCTCGGCTCGATGGCCACGATCGAGCCCGGCTTGCCCTTGAGGTCGGCGATCGCCTTGTCGGCCGCCGCCTGGAGCGCGCCGTCGATGGTGAGCTTCAGCGGCTTGGCGGGCTTGGGCTCGACGACCTTGTAGATGGTCTCGGTGGAGTTCGGGCCGGTGATGACCACGCCGGTGCCCGCGTCGCTCTGGTCCGCGTTCGGGTCGTCCTTGGCGAGCGCGGCGGCGGTCGCCTGCAGGCGGGTCAGCCGGGCGGCGGTGAAGGTGGGGGACTGGATCGCCTTGCCGTTGCGGTCCGTCACGCTGCTCGGCTGGGAGAAGATCTTCTCGGTGGAGATCGTCTCGCCCTGGCCGAGCTTGGGGTGGATCACCGTCGGGTCCCAGCGGACGGCGACCGTGTTGTCGCTCATCTTCAGCACGCTGAGGAAGCCGTTGTAGTCCCAGGTCTTGTTGGTGCCCTCGAACTCGGCCTTCGCCTTGAAGCCCATCAGCAGCCCGGACGGCCCCGGGGTCGCGGCCGGCGAGGACGGCGCGCCGGAGGCTCCCGGGGTGGCGGCCGGGGTCGCGGCCTTGGTCGGGGCCGGCGTCCCGGTGGCGCTGGCGAAGGCGGTCGGCTCGGCGGGGCCGCCCGCGGTCAGCGCCAGCGAGGTCGGCTTGACCTTGTCCCGGAAGGCGCCCAGCGCGGTCGTCGCGGCGCCCGGGTTGTCGGTGAGCCCGGCCGCCTTGGAGATGTCCCCGGCCGCCCAGGCGTCCAGGAAGGCCTTGGCCCCGGCCGCGGCCTGCTCCGGCGTCGGCGGCTCGGCCAGCACCGTGCGGGGCTTCGGCCCGTCGGCCTTCGCGTCGTCCGAACCGCCGACGAGGCTGTACGCACCGTAACCACCGCCCGCCAGCAGAGCGACGGACACGCCCGAGATGATGCCGATCTTCGCGCCTCTGCGCATGGTGCTGTTCCCCCAAGGGTCGGACGGCTGGCGGGCGGCCGGCGGGGGCCGGATACCCGTTCGGTCCTCAGGGTAGGCAGAGCCGCACCGTACGCTCACGAAACGAACGGTTCTTGTGACGGATCTGGTACGTGTCGCGTACCCGGGCGGCACGGACGGGATCCCGCCGGGTCACCCGGATGTGCCCGGAGGGGCGCCGGTGACGGGGCGTGACGGCGGCCGGATCCGGCCGCCGTCAGATCCAGCTGTTGAACCACATCCGCTGGCGCCAGTCGTCCATCGGGATCGTCTGGCCGGTGTAGAGCGGGTGGAAGAACAGGAAGTTCCACATGATCAGCAGGACCAGCAGGCCGGCCACCGTGCCGCCGACGACCCGGCGGTCCCGGGTGGCCCCGGCCGGTCCGATCACCGCGCCGATCAGCATGGTCACCGCCAGCACCAGGAACGGGACGAAGGCGACCGCGTAGAACAGGAAGATCGTCCGGTGCTGGTAGGCGAACCAGGGCAGGTAGCCCGCCGCCAGGCCGCACAGCAGCGCGCCGGCCCGCCAGTCGCGCCGCGCCGCCCAGCGGTACAGGCAGTAGACCAGCGCCACCACGCCCGCCCACCAGAGCAGGGGCGTGCCGATGCCGAGCACCTCACGGGCGCACTCGTTGGCGGTGCAGCCGTTCTGGCCCAACTTCGGGGACTCGTAGAAGAAGGAGACCGGCCGCCCGACCACCAGCCAGCTCCACGGGTTGGACTGGTAGGTGTGCGGGCTGGTCAGGCTGGTGTGGAAGTCGTAGACCGTCGAGTGGTAGTGCCACAGCGCCCGCAGGCCCTCCGGCAGCCAGGTCGCGCCGTCCCGGCCGACCGCCCAGTCGCGGCCCCAGCCGCCCTGCCCGGGCACGTTGCTGCTGGCGAACCAGCCCCACCACGAGGTGATGTAGACGACCAGCGAGGTCACCACGATCGAGCAGAAGGCCGGCACCGCGTCCCGCACCAGCGTCCACAGGTACGGCCGGCCGGCCCCGGCGAGCCGGCGGGCGCCCACGTCCCACAGCACGGTCATGATGCCGAAGGCCGCCGCCACGTACATCCCGCTCCACTTGGTGGCGCAGGTCAGGCCGACGCAGACGCCGGCGGCGATCCGGTACGGGCGCCAGCCGAGGTTGAGCCGCTGGGCCAGTCCGGGGTTCTCCACCGGGCCGATCCGGGCGGCGATCCGGGCCCTGGTGCGGTCGCGGTCCAGCAGCAGGAACCCGAACGCGGCCAGGATCCAGAACATCACCACGAGGTCCAGCAGGGCCGCCCGGCTGAGCACGAAGTGCAGTCCGTCCACCGCGAGCAGCAGGCCGGCCACGCAGCCCAGCAGGGTCGAGCGGAACAGCCGGCGGGCGATCCGGGCCACCATCAGGATCGACAGGGTGCCCAGCAGCGCGACCATGGAGCGCCAGCCGAACGGGTTCATCCCGAAGACCTGCTCGCCCAGGCCGATGATCCACTTGCCGACCGGCGGGTGCACCACGTAGGCGGCGTCGGAGCGGTACGGGACGGCCTCGCCGGGCGTCATGATCAGCTGGTTGGCGTTCTCCGACCAGTTGGTCTCGTAGCCGCCGTGCCAGAGCGCGTACGCGTCCTTGGCGTAGTAGGTCTCGTCGAAGATGATCGCGTCCGGCTCGCCGAGCCCGCCGAAGCGCAGCAGCCCGCCGAACAGCGCCACCGCCAGCGGCCCCAGCCAGCCGGCCCAGCGGCAGAGCCAGGACCACAGGGGCTGCGGCAGCATGATGCCGGCCCGGGCCAGCAGCGGCGGGTACGGCACCCGCTCCGGGGTCACCCCGGGGCCGTCCGGCATCGGCGGCACCAGGCGTTCGGCCAGCGGGGCCGGCGGCGCGGCCGCGTAGCCGTGCCGGGCCAGGCGGCGCAGCCAGTCGGTGCGGGCGGGGCGCGGCCCCTCCTGCGGTGACCCGTCCTGTGGCGGCCGTTCCCCGCGCGGTGCCGGGACGGCGGGGGACGGCTGGTCCGTCCGGCCCAGCACGTCGACGCCACCCGGTGGGGTGTGGTCTGTACCAGTGGGCGTCTGCGCCGCCGTGTCGCCGTTCATCCGCCACATCGTAGGGGCGGCGGCCGGGCGGGGTACGGCTCCCTCCGAAGCTGCCCGGTTCGTCACCAAAAGCGCGGCGGCCCGGCCGCCGGGGCGGGTGCGGGCCGGCGCCTGGGAGG
The DNA here is from genome assembly GCF_053603215.1 of Kitasatospora sp. NPDC004240. Taxonomy (NCBI): domain Bacteria; kingdom Bacillati; phylum Actinomycetota; class Actinomycetes; order Kitasatosporales; family Streptomycetaceae; genus Kitasatospora; species Kitasatospora sp. NPDC004240. The sequence continues at coordinate 19,247 of NZ_JBSGFD010000088.1, forward strand.
ATGGGGGCGTGACAGGAGTTCTGGTACTGGCAGGCACCCCCATCGGCGACGTCTCGGACGCCCCGCCCCGGCTGCTCACCGAGCTGGCCGCCGCGGACGTCATCGCGGCCGAGGACACCCGGCGGCTGCGCCGGCTCACCCAGGCGCTCGGGGTGACCCCGGCCGGACGCGTGGTCTCCTACTTCGAGGGCAACGAGGTCGGCCGCACCCCCGAACTGGTCGAGGCGTTGCTCGGCGGCGCCCGGGTGCTGCTGGTGACCGACGCCGGGATGCCCTCCGTCTCCGACCCCGGCTACCGGCTGGTGGCCGCCGCGGTCGCCGCCGACGTCAAGGTGACCGCGGTGCCCGGCCCGTCCGCGGTGCTCACCGCGCTCGCGCTGTCCGGGCTGCCGGTGGACCGCTTCACCTTCGAGGGGTTCCTGCCGCGCAAGGCCGGCGACCGCTCCCGCCAGCTCGCCACCGTCGCCGCCGAGCCGCGCACGATGGTCTTCTTCGAGGCCCCGCACCGGATCGCCGAGGCGCTGGCCGCGATGGCCGAGGCGTTCGGCGCCGACCGGCCCGCCGCCGTCTGCCGCGAGCTGACCAAGACCTACGAGGAGGTGAAGCGCGGTCCGATCGGCGAGCTGGCCGCCTGGGCCGCCGAGGGCGTCAAGGGCGAGATCACCGTGGTCGTCGCCGGCGCCCCGCCGGCCGCCCCCGAGGAGCTCACGCCCGGGGAACTGGCCCGCCTGGTCGCCGTCCGGGAGGAGGCCGGCGAGCGTCGCAAGGAGGCCATCGCGGCGGTCGCGGCCGAGCTGTCGCTGCCCAAGCGGGAGGTCTTCGACGCGGTGGTCGCGGCCAAGAACGCCGCGGCCGCGCCGGGGAAGCCGGGGGCCGGCGACAGGTAGTGCCGCGACGGCGAGGGGCGCGTACCTTGGAGAGAAGGCCCCGGTAAACCCCGGTGGAGCTGAAGTTCGGGTCGCCCTTCGGCAAAGGCCGCCCCGCCTTCGGTATCGGGATGGCCAACAGGCGTCCAAGCTTCCACAAGGCGGGCATCGGCCGGGGTGCTCCGGGCATTCCCCGGTGAGAGAAAGTCCCGAGCCGGGCGAGGGCCCGGCGGGCGCTGGGAGACGCTATGAGCGAGACGATCGGCAGCCCCCTCGGTGGCAGCGCGCTGAGCGACCCCGGGTTCCCCGGCCGGACGCACACTCCCGTCGAGACCGTTCGGGAGGCCTACTCCTTCGCGTGCCTGAGCTGCGGGTACGGATGGGAGCAGGCGTACGACATCGAGCACCACCGGGCCAAGGACGGCCACGTGGTGTTCGAGTACCACGCCAACGGAGTCCGGGTGCCGTCGCCGCTGCTGAAGCCGACCTGCCCCGGCTGCGGGGGACACACCGTGAGAATCATGCGGGCGGGGCGGGTCAGCATGACCGACCAGCTCTGGCAGCACGCCCCCGGCTACTCGGCGCACGCCGAGCCGGAGGCGGTACCCGCGGGGGCCGAGCCGGTCGGGCCGCCCGGACGCTGGGCCCGGTTCTGGTCGCGGCTGTTCGGCTGACGGTACGGCCGGGCGGGCCGCCGCGGTCCGCCCGGCCGCACGGCCACCGCGACGGGCCCGCGTGAGCGCGGGCCCGTGTCCGCCCCCGACCGGCGGCCCTCCCGGTCGCCGGTCGAGGGCGGACGTCGTACGCGACTAAGCTTGCCGACCATGGCGGCCACTGCAGACCACAGCACCACGGGGGACACGTCCTCCGCGTTCTACGTTTCCACCCCGATCTACTACGTCAACGATCGCCCCCACCTGGGCCACGCGTACACCACCGTGGCGGGCGACGTGCTGACCCGCTGGCATCGCCAGCGCGGCGAGAAGGTCTGGTACCTGACCGGCACGGACGAGCACGGGCAGAAGATCCTGCGCACCGCCGAGGCCAACGGCGTCAGCCCGCAGGAGTGGTGCGACAAGCTGGTCGAGGAGGCCTGGAAGCCGCTCTGGGAGCACCTGGAGATCGCCAACGACGACTTCATCCGCACCACCCAGCGGCGCCACACCGACCGGGTGCAGGAGTTCGTCCAGGACCTGTACGACAAGGGCGAGATCTACAAGGGCGGCTACTCCGGCCCGTACTGCGTCGGCTGCGAGGAGTACAAGCTCCCGGCCGAGCTGCTGGACGGCGCCACCGCGGACGAGAAGCTCTGCCCGGTGCACAAGCGGCCGGTCGAGTGGCTGGAGGAGGAGAACTACTTCTTCCGGCTCTCCGCGTACGGCCCGAAGCTGCTGGAGTTCTACGCCGCGAACCCAGGCTTCATCGCCCCCGAGTCCGCCCGCAACGAGGTGCTGCGCTTCGTCGAGCAGGGCCTGCAGGACCTCTCCATCTCCCGCTCCACCTTCAACTGGGGCGTGCCGCTGCCCTGGGACGAGAAGCACGTCCTGTACGTGTGGGTGGACGCGCTGCAGAACTACATCACCGCGGCCGGCTACGGCAGCGACCCGGAGCGCTTCGCCAAGCTGTGGCCCGCCTCGGTGCACCTGGTCGGCAAGGACATCCTGCGCTTCCACGCGGTGATCTGGCCGGCCATGCTGATGGCCGCCGGGCTGCCTCTGCCCAAGCGGGTCGTCGCCAACGGCTGGCTGATGGTCGGCGGCGAGAAGATGTCCAAGTCCAACCTGACCGGCATCGCGCCCACCGACCTGACCTCGCACTTCGGCGTGGACGCCTACCGCTACTACTTCCTGCGGGCGATCCCGTTCGGCACCGACGGCTCGTTCTCCTGGGAGGACTTCACCGCCCGGTACACCTCCGAGCTGGCCAACGACTTCGGCAACCTGGCCTCCCGGGTGGCGGCCATGGTCGGCAAGTACTTCGACGGCGCGCTGCCCGCCGCCCCGGCCCACGGCCCGGCCGAGCAGGCCGTCGCGGACGGGCTGACCGCGGCCGTCGCCACCGCCGACCGCAAGATCGGCGAGGAGCTGGACTTCGCGGGCGGCCTCGCGGCGGTCTTCGAGTTCGTCAAGCAGGTCAACGGCTACCTCACCGAGCAGGAGCCGTGGAAGGTCGCCAAGGACGACTCCGAGGAGGGCCGGGCGCGCCTGGCCACCATCCTCTACACCGCCGCCGAGGCGCTGCGGGCCACCGCCGTGCTGCTCAACCCGGTCATGCCGGCCACCGCCGAGAAGCTGTGGCTCTCGCTCGGCGCCGAGCCGGGCCTGGGCGCGCTCTCCGCGCAGACCGTCGCCACCGTGGCGGACTGGGGCCGGCTGCCCGTCGGTTCCACCGTCACCAAGGGCGAGATCCTGTTCCCCCGTCTGGAAGAGAAGCCGGCCTCCTGATGCCGAAGAAGGACGACGACCGGTCGACCCCGCCGCCGCTGCCCGCTCCGCTGGCCGTGGCGGTGGCCGACTCGCACACCCACCTGGACATGCAGTCCGCCGCCCCCGCGGAGGGCCTGGCCCGCGCCGCCTCGGTCGGGGTGACCGCGGTCGTCCAGGTGGGCTGCGACGTGCCCGGCTCGCGCTGGGCCGCCGAACTGGCGGCCGAGTTCGAGCAGGTGCACGCGGCCGTCGCCCTGCACCCCAACGAGGCGCCGCGGATCTTCCTCGGCGACCCCGACAACTGGTCCGGCCAGCGCCGCGGGCCGGGCGGGCAGGCCGCGCTGGACGCGGCGCTCGCCGAGATCGACGCGCTGGCGGCGCTGCCGCAGGTGCGCGCGGTCGGCGAGACCGGCCTGGACTACTTCCGGACCGGTCCGGAGGGCGTGGAGGTCCAGAAGGAGTCCTTCCGCCGCCACATCGAGATCGCCAAGCGGCACGGCAAGGCCCTGGTCATCCACGACCGGGACGCCCACGAGGACGTCATCGCCGTCCTGCTGGCCGAGGGCGCCCCGGAGCGGACCGTCTTCCACTGCTACTCCGGCGACGCGGAGATGGCCAAGGTCTGCGCCGAGCACGGCTGGTACCTCTCCTTCGCCGGGCCGGTCACCTTCAAGGCCAACCAGCCGCTGCGCGACGCCCTGGCGGTCACCCCCCTCGACCGGATCCTGGTCGAGACCGACGCCCCCTTCCTCACCCCGCACCCGTACCGCGGCCGCCCCAACGCCCCGTACCTGATCCCGGTGACCGTCCGCTCGATGGCCGACACCCTGGGCCTGCACGAGGACGAGCTGGCGACGGCCATCGCCGCCAACACGGCCCGCGCCTTCGACTACTGATCCGGGACTCCTCCCGCCGGTCCGGGACCGGTCCGGATCCGGCACCGATCCGGCGCTGATCCGGCCGGCGGGCCCCGGGCGAGGTCCCGGGCGTCCGCGCGCCCGTATCCTTGGCCCGTGAGCACCACCGACCCCACCTCCGACAGCCACCCCGTCGACGGCCACCTGCTGGGCGCCGCCGACATCCGGGAGCTGGCCGCCGCCTTCGGCGTGAAGCCGACCAAGCAGCGCGGGCAGAACTTCGTCATCGACGGCAACACCGTGCGGCGGATCGTCCGGGCCGCCGAGGTGACCGGGGAGGACGCGGTCGTCGAGGTCGGCCCCGGCCTCGGGTCGCTGACGCTCGCGCTGCTGGAGGTGGCGCGGCACGTCACCGCCGTCGAGATCGACCCGGTGCTGGCCCAGCACCTGCCGGACACCGTCGCCGCCCGGATGCCCGCCAAGGCCGGCTCCTTCGACCTGGTGTTCAGCGACGCCATGGAGGTCACCGAGCTGCCCGGCCCGGCGCCCACCGCGCTGGTCGCCAACCTGCCCTACAACGTGGCCGTGCCGGTGCTGCTGCACATGCTCGCGACCTTCCCCAGCATCGAGCGCACCCTGGTGATGGTGCAGAGCGAGGTCGCCGACCGGCTCGCCGCCCGCCCCGGCAACAAGGTCTACGGGGTGCCCTCGGTCAAGGCCAACTGGTACGCCGACGTGAAGCGGGCCGGTGCCATCGGGCGCAACGTCTTCTGGCCCGCGCCGAACGTCGACTCCGGCCTGGTCTCGCTGGTCCGCCGCGATCCGCCGAGCACCACCGCCACCCGCGAGCAGGTGTTCGCGGTGGTCGACGCCGCGTTCGCCCAGCGCCGCAAGACCCTGCGTGCCGCGCTGGCCGGCTGGGCCGGCTCCGCCGCCCGGGCCGAGCAGGCGCTCGCCGCCGCCGGGATCGACCACAAGCTGCGCGGCGAGATGCTCACCGTCGAACAGTTCGCCGCCATCGCCGAGCACAGGCCCGAGCCGTCGGAGTCCGAGTGATCACCGTCCGCGTCCCCGCCAAGGTCAACGTCCAGCTGGGGGTCGGCGGACTGCGCGCCGACGGCTTCCACGACCTGGCCAACGTCTTCTTCGCGGTCGCCCTCGGCGACGAGGTGACCGCCGAGGCCGGCCGCCCCGGCGCCGGCGTCACCCTCGGCTGCACCGGGCCGGACGCCGACGTCGTCCCGCTCGACGACAGCAACCTCGCCGCCCGCGCGGCCCACCTGCTCGCCGCCCACCACGGCCTGCCCGCCCCCGACGTCCACCTGCACATCACCAAGGCCATCCCGGTGGCCGGCGGCATGGCCGGCGGCAGCGCCGACGGGGCGGCCGCCCTGGTCGCCTGCGACGCCCTGTGGAAGCTGGACACCCCCTTCGGGACGCTGCTGGAACTGGCCGCCGAGCTGGGCTCCGACGTGCCGTTCGCCCTGGTCGGCGGAGTCGCGCTGGGCCGCGGCCGGGGCGAGATCCTGGAGCCGCTGCCGGTCACCGGCAGCTACCACTGGGTCTTCGCGGTCGCCGACGGCGGCCTCTCCACCCCCGCCGTGTTCCGCGAGTGCGACCGGCTGCGCGAGGAGGCCGGCGGCGGCAGCGGCGAGGCCGACGTCCCGACCCCCGACGCCGACCCGGCGCTGCTCGCCGCCCTCGCCGGCGGTGACCCGGTCGCGCTGGCCGCCGCCCTCGTCAACGACCTCCAGCCCGCCGCCCTGTCGCTGCGGCCCTCGCTCGCGGCCACCCTGCGGGCCGGCACCGAGGCCGGGGCGATCGGCGCCCTGGTCTCCGGCTCGGGGCCGACCTGCGCCTTCCTGGTCAAGGACGCCGCGGCCGCGGCCGCCGTCGCCGAGGCCCTGCTCGCCTCCGGCACCTGCCGGGCCGCGCACGCCACCCACGGGCCGGTGCCCGGGGCGGCGGTGACCGGGGGCTGAGCCGCCGACCGCGCCGCGCGGGAACCGGGGCCGTACCCGGCGGGGATGGGCGCCGGCCGGGGTGAACGACGGCCGGGCACCGGCCGCGGGCCGACTAGGCTGGGTGGGTCGGGGCTCACCCCGAGACCGTCGAACCCCAGGAGCGCAGCACACGTGGCCGTCAACCTCGCCACCATCGAGTCCGTCACGAAGGTCTACGGCACCCGGGCCCTCCTCGACGGGGTCAGCCTCGGCGTCAGCGAGGGCGACCGGATCGGCGTCGTCGGCCGCAACGGCGACGGCAAGACCACCCTGATCCGGATGCTCGCCAAGCTGGAGGAGCCGGACGGCGGGCGGATCACCCACTCCGGCGGTCTGCAGATGGAGGTCCTCACCCAGCACGACTCGCTGGACCCGCAGGCCACCATCCGGCACGAGGTGATCGCCGACCGCGCCGACCACGAGTGGCTCGGCGACGCCCGGATCCGCGACATCATCGAGGGCCTCTTCGGCGGCCTCGACCTGCCCGGCTTCGCCGACGGCCTGGACACCGTGATCGGCCCGCTCTCCGGCGGCGAGCGCCGCCGGATCGCCCTCGCCAAGCTGCTGCTCGGCTCGCCCGACCTGATCATCCTGGACGAGCCCACCAACCACCTCGACGTCGAGGGCATCGCCTGGCTCGCCAAGCACCTCCAGAACCGCCGCTCCGCCCTGGTCTGCGTCACCCACGACCGCTGGTTCCTCGACCAGGTCTGCACCCGGATGTGGGACGTCCAGCACGGCTCCGTCCACGAGTACGAGGGCGGCTACTCCGACTACGTCTTCGCCCGCGCCGAGCGCTCCCGGATCGAGGCCGTGGAGGAGCAGAAGCGCCAGAACCTCGCCCGCAAGGAGCTCGCCTGGCTGCGCCGCGGCGCCCCCGCCCGGACCTCCAAGCCGCGCTACCGCATCGAGGCCGCCAACGCCCTGATCGCCGATGTGCCGGAGCCCCGCGACAAGAGCGAGCTGATGAAGTTCGCCAACGCCCGGCTCGGACGGACCGTCTTCGAGCTGGAGAACGTCACCGTCACCGCCGGCCCCAAGCTGCTGCTGGAGAACCTCACCTGGCAGCTCGGCCCCGGCGACCGGATCGGCCTGCTCGGCGTCAACGGCGCCGGCAAGACCTCGCTGCTGCGCGCCCTGCGCGACGCCTACGCCTCCGAGGGCGACGTCCAGCCGGAGTCCGGCGTGATCAAGGTCGGCAAGACCGTACGGCTCGCCTACCTCTCCCAGGAGGTCGCCGAGCTGGAGCCGACCACCCGGGTGCTGCAGGCCGTGGAGCAGGTGCGCTCCCGGGTCGACCTCGGCAAGGGCCGGGAGATGAGCGCCGGCCAGCTGTGCGAGCAGTTCGGCTTCGGCAAGGACAAGCAGTGGACCCCGGTCGGCGACCTGTCCGGCGGCGAGCGCCGCCGGCTCCAGCTGCTGCGCCTGCTGATGGACGAGCCCAACGTGCTCTTCCTCGACGAGCCCACCAACGACCTCGACATCGAGACCCTCAACCAGCTGGAGGACCTCCTCGACGGCTGGCCCGGCTCGATGGTCGTGATCAGCCACGACCGCTTCTTCATCGAGCGGACCACCGACGTCGTCCACGCGCTGCTCGGCGACAAGAAGATGCGGATGCTGCCGAACGGCGTCGACGAGTACCTGGAGCGGCGGGCCCGGATGGCCGCCGCGGCCGCCGCCTCCGCCCAGGCCGCCCAGGCGCCCGCGGCCGCCGAGGCCCCGGCGAAGTCGGCCGGGGACGTCCGGGCCGCCAAGAAGGAGATGCAGAAGCTGGAGCGGCAGATCGCCAAGCTGGACGAGAAGGAGTCCAAGCTGCACGCCCAGCTCGCCGAGCACGCCGCCGACTTCTCCAAGGTCGCCGAGCTGGACGCGCAGCTGCGCGCCGTCCGGGACGAGAAGGAGGAGCTGGAGATGGGCTGGCTGGAGCTGGCCGAGCAGGTCTGACCCGGCGTCCGGTCCGGCCGGTTGCCGGTTGCCGGTTGCCGGTTGCCGGTCGCCCGGTTCACGGGTCGTCGGTCGCCGGTCGTTGTCCGGCGGGGCCCGTCAGCCGGCCCGGCCGCCGTGCCGCCCGCTGTGGAGCAGCGTTTCGAGCTCGTCCGCCGCACGGCCCAGCGCACTGCGCGTCGGGTCGTGCGGCCGGGTCGGCCGGGCCGCCGCACGGGTCGGCGGGCGGTGGGCGCGGGCGGCGGCCGTGAGGTCGTCCAGCGCCCGGCGGACCCGCTCCACCTCCGCCCGGTCCGGCACCCGCCCGCCGTAGCGCAGCTGCGCCGCGTACGCCGCCACCGCGCCCGACAGTCGCTCCAGTGCCGCCGTGGCCGGCAGCCACTGCTCCGCCAGCCGTCCGGTGGGCGGCGGTTCGGCCAGTCCGTGCTCCACCTCCTGCCGGGCGTCCGCCAGCGCCCGGTACGCGGTGCGGCGCAGCCACACCTCGGCGACCGGCTCCTCGGCGGGCCGGGTTACCGAGGCGAGGTAGGCCCGCAGCGCGGCGGTCGCGGCCACCAGCCGGGGCTCGATCCGGTGCCGGGGCCGCTCCGGCCAGAGCAGGTAGCCGAAGAGCAGCACGATGGCGCTGGCCAGCACGGTGTCCAGGACCCGCGGCCAGAACTCGGCCGCGCCGCTCTGCCCGCCCAGCTGCAGCAGGATCAGCGCCATCGGCGTCATCACCACCGTGTTCAGCCCGTAGTGGGCCGCCGTGACGTACGGCAGCAGCGCCACGCAGAGGGCGGCGATCGCGGTCAGCGCCCAGTCGTCGGTGGTCAGCGACAGCACCGCCGCCGTCACCGCCACCCCCAGCACGGTGCCCACCGAGCGGCTGACCGCGCGCAGGAACACCGAGCCCAGGTCCGGCTTGAGGACGAAGGCGATCGTCATCGGCACCCAGTAGCTCCGGCTGAGCGGCAGCGCGGCCGTCGCCGCCTGGCCCACCGCGATGCACAGGGCCACCCGCAGCCCGTACCGGACCGAGCCCCGGGAGAGCAGCCGCACCCGCAGCCGCCACGGGTCCGGGGGCGGGGGCGGCGCGGTGCCCAGGACGGCCGGGCGGCCCGCCACCGTGTCGGCCGCCGCACGCAGCGCCGCGTCCAGCGCCCGCCGGGACGGGGTGTCGGGCCCCCAGTCGGGCACCGCCACCTCACCGCCGCCCCGCTCCACCGCCCGGGCCAGCAGGCCGGGGACGGCGGCCACCTCGGGCGGCACCGGCCGCCAGGCCCAGAGCAGCCCGGTCGCCGCCTCGGTCGCGGCCAGCGCGGCCTCGTACATCCGGCGCAGCCGTGCGGTCCGCGGCGAATCGGGGGAACGGGTGGCCGGGAGGAGGTCCTGGAGGTCGTTCAGGCGGGCCGTCAGCACCTGGCGGGAGCCCGCGCCCCGCGGCGTCCCGAGGTCGGCGAGGGTCCGTCCGAGCGCGTCGTACGCGGCCGCGAGCGCCCGGACGCGCGGATCACCACCGGCGCCGCGGCGGCCCCGGCGCGGCAGCCCGAGCACGATCACGAACGCCGCCCCGGCCAGCATCATCGGTGCCGCCGCCCACCACGGCCGGGCCGGCGGCATGCCGCTGCCGAGCGCCGCCGACACCAGCAGCAGCATCCCGGCAGCCGAACCGCGCGGCCCGGTGGCGCTCAGCGCCCCGGAGGCGAAGGCGGTCGCCGTGAGGGCGGCGGCGAGGGCGAGGTGGCCGGCGCCGTGATGCTGGAGCGCGCCGCCGATCAGCATCCCGAGGGCCGAGGCCAGGACGGCCGAGGCGATCCGGGGCGCGCGCAGCCGGGTCGGCTCGTTCCGGTCGTTCATGGTGGCGTGCATCGCGCCGAGCCCGGCGAAGACGGCGAGGTCCAGGCGGTCGGTCAGCAGCCCCACGGCGAGCGGCACCGCCATTCCGGCGGCCGCCCGGAGCATCGGCCCGACCGGCAGCGGCGGCCGCGCGGGCCGGGCGGCCCGCGCCCACCAGGGCGACGCGGAGGCGGCCGAGAGGTCCTGCGGGGGCACCATGTGACGTCCAATCCGCTGCTGGGCCGCCCCCGGATGAGGTGGGGGGAGCTCCGGTCGCTGCTGTGCGACACTGCGCGGCAGATGAGGTCGTACCGGTCCGAACCGGGTGGCGCCATTCTAGCGCGGGGGCTTGTGACGGCGGGGTGGGCGCGGGGTGTCGGCCGGGTCGTGACGCGCCTGTGTACGTGTCAAGTTCGTACCGATCGCGCCCGTCCGTGCCATGGGCCCTGCCGGTGCGACGGGGGTGGTGGCTACGATGGCTGCGGCGGCGTCTGTCCCCCAGGGCGGGGAGCGCGCCGAGTAAGGCTGTACGACCGAGAAGTTGACGGTGTGTTGCGGTGTGGCGGGCCGAACGGGGCGCCCCGCACACGGGGGAGAGGTGGATTGCTGTGGCAGACGAGCCCACAGGCGGCGGCACGGGTGGCGGGAGCAGCACGTACGCCCCCGGTGTCAGCCTGCCGCCGGCATGGTCACTCGGCGAGGGATTGTTCTCCAAGGTCAAGGGTCTGATCCAGGTGAACAACACCGCCGGTTCGCTGGCGGCAGGACTCGGCTCCAAGGACGTCAAGGTCGAGCTGGAGTCGCTGGAGGCCTTCCGCAAGAAGGTCAGCCAGCTGCTGACGGAACTGGAGGGCACACCCGCCTCGCCGTTCCTGCTCCAGGGCCAGAACCTGAACCAGGCCAACCTGGGTTCGGGGTTCTCGGAGTCGACCGACCTGATGGCGGCGTACGACAAGGTCCAGCCGGTACTGGTCACGCTGTGCAAGTCGCTGCTCCAGCAGATCGACGCGATGATCCAGGCCGTGGGCAAGACCGCCGGCAACTACGGCGGCAACGAGGAGCACCAGACGGCCGCGGTGAACGCGGTGGCGCCGGGTGGTCCCGCCCCGTCGAAGAAGTCGAGCTACTGATGGCCGGGGCAGTGATGACGGACAGGCGCGGGCGTTTCACCGTGACGGGGGGTAACTGATGGCAGGCGGAACCAACTTCGAGGGCATCGACCACGCCAAGCTCAAGGCGATGGTCGCCAACACCAGCCCGGACAAGGTCCTCGACCGCGGCGGAAAGCTGCGTGCGGCCGGGCGGCTCCTGGAGGACCTCGGCAAGGCCCTCAACGCCCACCTCGGGCAGATCGAGTGGGAGGGGCCCGCGGCCGAGAGCTTCAAGACCTGGGCGACCAACCTCAACAAGTCGGCCGTCCAGATCGGCGAGTACTCGCGCAGCGTCGGCGAGACGATGGTGCAGGCGGGCGAGGTCCTCAGCACCGTCAAGACCGGTGTGCCCGAGGTGCCGCACTCGGACATCGCCGCGGTGGACAAGCACGCCAAGCAGCCGGCCGCGGTCAAGCAGGTCGGTGGCGTGGCGGGCTTCGTGTTCGGGTTCGGCGGCGGCGAGGCCGCGGCCGACACCGTCGCGAACAAGATCAACTCGGACTGGGTGACCGACGCCGAGGCGAAGGCCGCGCAGAAGCGGGTCTACGTCGCGCACCAGGAGGCCATCCACCAGCTGGAGAAGCTGAGCCAGGCCTACCAGGCGGCGACCACCAAGCTGAACTCGCTCCAGCAGCCGGAGCTGCCGCAGCCCCCGGGGAGCGGTGGCCGAAGCGACCTGGAAGGTGTTCCCGACGGCTCGGGTGGTGGCGGGGGTGTCGGGTCCGGTGGCGGTTCGACCCGTCGTCCGAGGGGTGACACGGGCACCGACACCTACGTTCCGCCGAAGCGGTCCGGCGGTGGCGACAGCGGCGGTTCCGTTCCGTCGCACCCCGGCACGACGATGCCCGGGAACCCCGGGAGCGTTCCGCCGCCCCAGCACCCGACCCCGTCGCCCATGCCGGGCGACCCGGGGAGCATCACCCCGCCCCCGATGGGTCACCCGGACAACACCCCACCCGGTACCAACCTGAACAGCCTGCCGCCCACGCCGACGACCCCGAACACCACCGTGCCCGGGGCGGACAACTTCAACCGGCCGCCGGTCGTGTCGGGCGGGGGTCAGGGCATTCCCCCCGGTCCCACCGGTCCGGGCGGTTCGGGTGGCTACAACATCCCCCACCTGCCCACCACGGGCGGCTCCTTCCAGCCCAAGAGCGGGACGAGCAACGGCAACCTGCCGCCGCGCAGCACCCCCGCGGGCGGCCACGTGTTCGGCCCCGACAAGGGCGGGCAGGGCGGCCGCGGCGGCACCGGCGCGACCGGCATCCCGGGCGGTGGCGGCATGCACGGCATGGGCGGCCACGGCGGCGCGTCCGGCGGCAGCGCACGCGGCCGGGGGCTGACCTCGACCAGCGGCGGCGTGGTCGGCGGTCGCAAGGGACCGGCGGTCGGCGGCGAGTTCACGCCGGGCGGCAGCGGACTGCGCAACCGCGCGGGTACGGGTGCCGGCGCCGAGGGCGCGGGCCGTGGTGCCCAGGGCGGCATGATGGGCGGCCAGGGCGCCGCTGCGGCGGGCAAGAACGAGCGCGACCGTCGCAAGCGGGCCGACTACCTGCACGAGGACGAGGAGACCTGGACCAGCGGTACGCCGCAGAGCAATCCGGGCGTGATTGAGTAGGACTGGAACACCTGCCCGGCCGCCGGCACCCGCCGGTGGCCGGGCAGACCTGTCCGGGGCGCGGTCCTCGGCCGACGGGGAGAAGGACGAGGGAACTGGTATGCGGCGGACGTACGGACGGGCGCGCGCACGGGGATTCGCGGTGGCACTGCTGGCGGCGGGCGTGATCGCGGGTCCGGCGGTGGCGCCCGCGGCGGCGGCGGACTCGATCCGGGACCTGCAGTGGCACCTGGATGCCATGAAGGCGCCGGACATGTGGAAGATCAGCAAGGGCCGCGGTGTGACGGTCGCGGTGATCGACAGTGGCTTCAAGCTAGATCACCCCGACCTGGTCGGCCAGTTCCTCCCGGGGAAGGACTTCAGCGGTCTTCCCGGGGGGCTAGGTGAGGACCGCGACGGCCACGGCACCAACATGTCCTCAGTCATCGTCGGCACCGGCAAGGGCAAGGGCGGCAAGGGTGCGTACGGTCTGGCGCCCGAGGCGAAGGTGCTGCCACTCAAGATCAAAAATGAGGGCAATACCGGTGCCCCGGTGTCCCCGTCCGAGTTTCTCGGCCAGATCAGCCAGGCCATCGTCTACGCCGCGGACCAAGGTGCCAAGATCATCAGCGTCTCGCAGGGAACCGCAGCGAGCAATGCGTCGGCCGCCGACGAGACCGCGCTGAAGAACGCGGTGGCCCATGCCAATGCCAAGGGTGCGATGGTCGTGGCGAGCGTCGGGAACTCCGGGGACAAGGGGAACCCCGTTGAGTACCCGGGTGCGCTGGGGCCGGTCATCGGCGTCGGCGCGACGGACAGGGACGGCAATGTGACCGCGATCTCGGAGCGAGGTCCCCAGGTGGACCTGACCGCGCCGGGAGCCGAGATCTACGGCGCGTGCACCAATGAATCCGGCTACTGCAAGGGGAACGGAACATCTGAGGCGACAGCCCTGGTCTCGGCCTCGGCCGCGCTGCTCTGGGCCGCGCACCCGGACTGGACGCCGAACCAGATCACCCGCGTCCTCATCAACACGGCGGGCAAGCCGGAGGACGGTTCCAACCGCAACGACTTCCTCGGCTTCGGCATCGTCCGCCCCCGGATCGCGCTCACCACGCCCGGTGACCCCGGTCCGGCGGACGTGAACCCGCTGGCGGCGCCCGGGGCCACCCAGGCGCCGGTGCCCGGGGCGACCGCCTCGGGGGCCCCGCAGGCCTCCGGCAAGCCCACGGCGGCGCCGAGCGAGGCCCAGAGCTCGACGGCGGCCGCGCCGGCTCCCGCCGGGCAGCCGAAGGCGGACGACGGCGCGGACTCGGGGAGCGCGCTGCCCGTCCTGGCCGGTGTGGCGGGTGCCGTGGTGGTGGCCGCGGTCGTGGTGGTCCTGGTGCTGCGCCGGCGCTCCGCCGCCCGCGCGGCGGCCGCGCCCG
>NZ_JBSGFD010000089.1:0-33270 GCF_053603215.1 Kitasatospora sp. NPDC004240
GCTCCCCGACTACGTCCTGTCCATGCCGCGCGGCGCCGCCGTGATCTACCCCAAGGACGCGGGGCAGATCCTGGCGATGGCCGACATCTTCGCCGTCGCCACCACCGGCATCGGCTTCCGCGGCTGGATCGAGGCCGCCGAGGGCTGGGGACTCGGCGACCACCTCACCGCCTGCCTCGGCAGGGCCTCCCTGCTCGCCCGCGGCCCCAAGGCCAAGGGCGCCATCCGTGCCGCCGGACTGCGCGAGGAGTGGTCCGCCCGCTCCGAGTCCTCCGTGGAGGTGCTGGAACGGCTGCTCGACCAGGGCGTGGAGGGCCGCCGGATCGCCGTCCAGCAGCACGGTGCCCCGCTGCGCGACTTCACCGACTCGCTGCGCGCCGCCGGCGCCGAGGTGGTCGAGGTGCCGGTCTACCGCTGGCTGCCGCCCACCGACCTCGCCCCACTGGACCGGCTGCTGGACGCCTGCTGCTCGGGCGCCCTGGACGCGGTCACCTTCACCAGCGCCCCGGCCGCCCTCGGCCTGCTCGACCGGGCCGCCGAGCGCGGACTGACCGACGCCCTGCTGCACGCGCTGCGCCGGGACGTCCTGCCGGTCTGCGTCGGCCCGATCACCGCCGCCCCGCTGGAGGACCTGGACGTGCCCACCGTCTGGCCCGAGCGGATGCGGCTCGGCGCCATGGTGCAGACCCTGGCCGCCGAGCTCCCGGTCCGCACCCGGGCCCTCGCGGTGGCCGGCCACCGGCTGGAGCTGCGCGGCCAGGCCGCCTTGGTGGACGGCGAGCTGCGGCCCGTACCGCCCGCCGGGATGGCCCTGCTGAGGGCGCTGGCCCGCCGCCCCGGCTGGGTGGTGCCGCGCGCCGAACTGCTGCGCGCGCTGCCCGGCAGCGGGGCCGACGAGCACGCCGTGGAGAGCGCCATGGCGCGGCTGCGGGCCTCCCTCGGGGCGCCCGGGCTGATCGCCACCGTGGTCAAGCGCGGCTACCGGCTGGCGGCCGACCCGGCGCCGGAGACGGTGGAGAAGTACGGGATGGACGGAATGTAGCGGGCGCGCGGGTGGGTCATCGGCGTAGGATCTTCCGTCCGCCCGATTCCCAGGACACCGCCGCAACCACCGAGGCCATGCACAGCAACACGGACCCCCGCACCCCCGCCGCCGACTCCGACACCGTCCGCGATCGCGAGATCGCCGGGGAACAGCGCCACCTCGACACCGTCTACCACCGGCTGGAGGAGAAGCTCGCCGAGGCCGAGTACATCCTGGAGGACGCCGCCAAGCGCGTGCAGGTCGGTACGCCCGGCGCGCTCGCCGAGCGCGACGCCCAGGTGTACCGGGCCGGCGCGCACCTCCAGCGGCTCAACAACGAGTTCGAGGACTTCCTCTTCGGGCGCATCGACCTCCAGCAGGCCGACGCCCCCGAGGAGCACGGCATCCCCTCGAACACCCCGCTCGACCCCGCCGACCCGGCCGTCGCGGAGACCCTGCACATCGGCCGCCTCGGCGTCCTGGACGCCGAGTACGGCCCGCTGGTGATCGACTGGCGGGCCCCGGCCGCCGCGCCGTTCTACCGCTCCACGCCGCTGGAGCCCGGCCGGGTCATCCGCCGCCGGGTCATCCGCTCCAAGGGCCGCCGGGTCATCGGCGTCGAGGACGACCTGATGCGCCCCGACCTCGCCCCGACCCTGGACGGCCGGGAGCTGGCCGTGGTCGGCGACGGCGCGCTGATGGCCTCGCTCGGCCGGGCCCGCAGCCACTCGATGCGCGACATCGTCTCGTCCATCCAGAAGGAGCAGGACGAGGTCATCCGCGCCGCCGCGGCCGGTGCCACCCTGGTCACCGGCGGCCCCGGCACCGGCAAGACCGCGGTCGCCCTGCACCGCGCCGCCTTCCTGCTCTACCAGGACCGCCGCCGCTACGCCGGGGGCATCCTGGTGGTCTCCCCGACCCCGCTGCTGGTCTCCTACACCGAGGGCGTGCTGCCCTCGCTGGGCGAGGAGGGCCAGGTCGCGATCCGCGCCGTCGGCTCGCTGGTGGACGGCATCGAGGCGGGCACCTACGACACCCCGCAGGCGGCCCGGATCAAGGGCTCGGGCCGGATGGTCCAGCTGCTGCGCCGGGCGGCCCGGGCGGCGCTGGAGATCGGCGCCCCGCAGGAGCTCAAGGTGGTCGCCCGCGGCGAGGTGCTGCGGCTGGACGCGGGCCGGCTGAAGACGGTGCGCGGCAACGTCATCGGCTCCGGCGGCACCCCGCTGAACCTGCTGCGCCCGCGCGCCCGCCGGCTGCTGCTGGACGCCCTGTGGCAGGAGGTCACCCGGCACCTGCCGCGCCCGGCCAGCCACTCCGAGCGGGAGCAGCGCCAGGACGAGAAGGAGTCCTTCGACGAGTACGTCTCCGACGAGGCGCCGTTCCTGGACTTCCTGGACGCCTGGTGGCCGGCGCTCACCCCGCGCCGGGTGCTCGGCACCCTCAAGCAGACCCGGCACACCAACCGGATCGCCCGCCGCGCGGTCACCCCGGAGGAGGCCCGGGTGCTGGCCGGCTCCTGGCGGGGGCTGTCCGAGCGCGGCGAGGGCCCGCTGTCGGCGCACGACGTGGCGCTGGTCGACGAGCTCCAGGTGCTGCTCGGCGAGCCGGCCCGCCCCAAGGTCCGCGAGGTGGACGCGGTGGACCTGCTGAGCGGCCTGGACGAGGTCACCACCTTCGCCGACCGCCACTCCCGGCAGCGGGACAGGGTGCCGGTGGAGCGCACCGAGTACGCGCACATCATCGTGGACGAGGCGCAGGACCTCACCCCGATGCAGTGGCGCATGATCGGCCGCCGGGCCCGGACCGCGACCTGGACCATCGTCGGCGACCCGGCGCAGTCCTCCTGGCCGTTCCCGCAGGAGGCGCAGGCCGCGCTGGACGAGGTGCTGGCCGGCAAGCCGCGCCGCCGCCACACGCTGACCGTGAACTACCGCAACCCGGCGGAGATCGCCGAGGTGGCCGCCAAGGTGCTGGCGCTGGCCGCGCCGGGCACGCCCTCGCCGAGCGCGGTGCGCCACGTCGGCGTGGAGCCGCGGTTCGCCGCCGTCGCCGACCCGTCGCCGCAGGAGTTCGGCGCGGCCGCGCGGGCCGAGCTGGAGCGGCTGCTGGCGGAGGTGGACGGCACCGTGGCGGTCGTGGTCCCGATGGACCGCCGGGCCGAGGCGGCCGGTTGGATCGAGGGCCTGGGCGGGCGCGCGGTGGCGCTGGGCAGCCTGGAGGCCAAGGGCCTGGAGTACGACGCGACGGTGGTGGCCGATCCGACCGGCATCGCCGGCGAGTCCGAGGCGGGCCTGCGGGTGCTGTACGTGGCGCTGACCCGGGCCACCCAGCGGCTGACCGTGCTGTCCGGCCCGGACGACCTGCCGGACGCGGACGGGGTGCCCGCGCTGCTGCACGGCTGACGGCGCGTCGGGCCCGGCCGCCGTGCGGCCGGGCCCCCGCCGGACACGTGAAAGGCCCCTCACCACTCGGTGGTGAGGGGCCTTCATGACGCTTATGACACCGACCCGCCATGCTCGCCTCGCGGCAAGTGGTCCCTCGAAGGGACGAAGGTTGGGCCCGGGGGCTTGGATCGAGCCGGTGCCTTGTCCAATGTAACGCATCGGCCCGCAGGGGCAAGAAAGCCTGCCGGAGGATCTCGCGGGTTGTGGGGTCCGCACACTCAATGAACGTTATTTCTGGCTACCCCTTGGTAGGTGCGACGATCGAGGTCTAGCATGCGCTGCGCAGGGGCTTCAACAAACTGTTGAGGCACTTGGCATGCCAGACCCTCGTAACACTCTCAGTGGACCGGAAGAAGGACGTCGATGGCGACGGTGCCCAGTGTCTCGAACTCGATCACGGTGCGGCTGGAGGTCCCGGCCCGGGGCAACGCCGTGAGCGCGATCACCACCGCCGTGGAGTCCTCCGGCGGTTCGGTCACCGGCCTGGACGTCACCGCCTCCGGCCTGGAGGCGCTGCGGATCGACGTGACCGTCGCCGCCTCCTCGGTGGCGCACGGTGAGGAGATCGTCGAGAAGCTGCGCGCGATCGACGGCGTGGCGATCGGCAAGGTCTCGGACCGCACCTTCCTGATGCACCTCGGCGGCAAGATCGAGATGTCGTCCAAGCTGCCGATCCGCAACCGTGACGACCTGAGCATGATCTACACCCCGGGCGTCGCCCGGGTCTGCATGGCGATCGCCGAGAACCCCGAGGACGCCCGCCGCCTCACCATCAAGCGCAACAGCGTCGCCGTGGTCACCGACGGCTCCGCGGTGCTGGGCCTGGGCAACATCGGCCCGGCCGCCGCGCTGCCGGTCATGGAGGGCAAGGCGGCCCTGTTCAAGCGCTTCGCCGGCATCGACGCCTGGCCGATCTGCCTGGACACCCAGGACACCGACGAGATCGTCGCCATCGTCAAGGCGATCGCCCCCGGCTTCGCCGGCATCAACCTGGAGGACATCTCCGCACCGCGCTGCTTCGAGATCGAGGCCCGGCTGCGCGAGGCGCTGGACATCCCGGTCTTCCACGACGACCAGCACGGCACCGCGATCGTGGTGCTCGCCGCGCTCACCAACGCGCTCAAGGTGGTCGGCAAGGAGATCGGCGACATCCGGGTGGTGATGTCGGGCGCCGGCGCCGCGGGCACCGCGATCCTCAAGCTGCTGCTGGCGGCCGGCGTCGAGCACGCCACCGTCGCCGACGTCCGGGGCGTGGTCCACCTGGGCCGTGACGACCTCAACGACTCGCTGCGCTGGATCGCCGAGCACACCAACCGCTCGGGCCGCACCGGCAGCCTCAAGGAGGCCGTGGCGGACGCCGACGTGTTCATCGGCGTCTCGGCCCCGAACGTGCTGGACGGCGAGGACCTGGCCACCATGGCCGAGGACGCGATCGTCTTCGCGCTGGCCAACCCGGACCCGGAGGTCGACCCGGCGATCGCCCGGCAGACCGCCGCCGTGGTCGCCACCGGCCGCAGCGACTTCCCGAACCAGATCAACAACGTGCTGGTCTTCCCCGGCGTCTTCCGCGGCCTGCTGGACGCGCAGAGCCGAACCGTCAACACCGAGATGATGATCGCCGCCGCCCGGGCGCTGGCCGCCACCGTCGGCGACGACGAGCGCAACCCGAACTACATCATCCCCAGCGTCTTCCACAAGGACGTCGCCAAGACCGTCGCCGCCGCCGTGCGCGAGGCCGCGCTGGCCGCCGCCCAGGACGCGCCGGCCCCGTCCCGTCCGACCCCGGGCATCGTCGGCACGCTCGACACCGCCTCCTTCCCCGCCGTCAGCCTGTAGGGCGCCTCCGGCGATTCCCCGTCCGCCCGTCGTGAGCCCCCGGCACACGGCGGGCGGACGCCGTCAAGCGCTGACGGCGTGTCGGCCGGTGTGCCGCGGGAGGGGGGACGTACCGGTCAAATGACCGATTAGCGCCCATACCCGGCCACGCCTGCCCCGAACCCTTGCGACACAAGGGCGAGGGGCGTGTTTGGGCTTGTCGTGGCTAGGGCGTACGGTAGCCCTGCACGGGGCAGGCGTGTCCGACAAGTACGGAACGTCCCCCTCGCCTTCCGGCGTGTCGTCCCGACCGCCGCCCGCTCCGGTCCGCCGGAGCCGACGGAGCGTCACACCTCCGGCGGGCGGGCGTTGTTCGGGCACCGCCCGCCGGGGGCCCGATTGGCTTTCTCGGGGCCGGTCGGGGCAGGATTCGTATCCAGGCAGGCAGGCGGGCCTTCGACGGCACGGCGCGCGGCGGGGTACGAACCCGGCCTGCGACCACGCATTGCCTGAATGAGCACCGTGTGCGGACCAGCGGCCCGGCCGGGTGGCCCCCGGAGGGGACGACCGATGGGGCCCCCGCACACCGCAAGCGAACAGACCACAGGAGTACACATGAACCGCAGTGAGCTGGTGGCCGCGCTGTCCGAGCGCGCCGAGGTGACCCGCAAGGACGCCGACGCCGTTCTGGCCGCCTTCGCCGAGATCGTCGGCGAGGTCGTCGCCAAGGGCGACGAGAAGGTCACCATCCCCGGTTTCCTGACCTTCGAGCGCACCCACCGCGCCGCCCGCACCGCCCGCAACCCGCAGACCGGCGAGCCGATCCAGATCGCGGCCGGCTACAGCGCCAAGGTCAGCGCGGGCTCCAAGCTGAAGGAAGCCGCCAAGGGCGCCTGAACCACCCCTTGAACGCCCGAGAGGCCGGGCTCCCCGTCGTGGGGGGCCCGGCCTCTCGCCGTGTCCGTGGCGGACCGGTCAGGC
The DNA here is from genome assembly GCF_053603215.1 of Kitasatospora sp. NPDC004240. NCBI lineage: Bacteria > Bacillati > Actinomycetota > Actinomycetes > Kitasatosporales > Streptomycetaceae > Kitasatospora > Kitasatospora sp. NPDC004240. Next base: position 6,265 of record NZ_JBSGFD010000089.1, read on the forward strand.
GTCGACCAGCCGGCCGCTGGGCAGCTCGACGTGGGCGCCGAGGTCGCGCAGCTTGTCCATGAAGTTCTCGTAGCCGCGGTTGATCAGGTCGATGCCGTGCACGGTCGAGGTGCCCTCGGCCGCCAGCGCCGCGATCAGGTACGAGAAGCCGCCGCGCAGGTCCGGGATGACCAGCTCGGAGCCGATCAGCTTGGACGGGCCGGAGACGACCGCGGAGTGCAGGAAGTTGCGGGCGCCGAAGCGGCACGGGGTGGCGCCCAGGCACTCGCGGTAGAGCTGGATGTGCGCGCCCATCTGGTTCAGCGCGCCGGTGAAGCCCAGCCGCGACTCGTACACCGTCTCGTGGACGATGGACAGGCCGGTGGCCTGGGTCAGCGCGACGACCAGCGGCTGCTGCCAGTCGGTCTGGAAGCCGGGGTGGACGTCGGTCTCCAGGGCGATCGCCTTGAGCTCGCCGCCCGGGTGCCAGAAACGGATGCCCTCGTCGTCCACCTCGAAGGCGCCGCCGACCTTCCGGAAGGTGTTGAGGAAGGTCATCAGCTCCAGCTGGCGGGCGCCGCGGACGTAGATGTCGCCCTTGGTGGCCAGCGCCGCGCAGGCCCAGGAGGCGGACTCCAGGCGGTCCGGCAGCGCGCGGTGGGTGTAGCCGCCGAGCTCGTCCACACCGGTGATCAGGATGGTCCGGTCGGTGCCCATCGAGATGATCGCGCCCATCTTCTGCAGCACGCAGATCAGGTCGACGATCTCCGGCTCGATGGCCGCGTTGCGCAGCTCGGTGACGCCCTCGGCGAGGACGGCGGTGAGCAGCACCTGCTCGGTCGCGCCGACCGACGGGTAGGGCAGCTCGATCCTGGTGCCGCGCAGGCGCTGCGGGGCGACCAGGTAGGTGCCCTGGGGGTGCTTCTCGATGGTGGCGCCGAACTGGCGCAGCACCTCGAAGTGGAAGTCGACCGGGCGGCCGCCGATGTCGCAGCCGCCGAGGCCGGGGATGAAGGCGTGGCCGAGGCGGTGCAGCAGCGGGCCGCAGAAGAGGATCGGGATCCGCGAGGAGCCCGCGTGCGCGTCGATGTCGGCGACGTTGGCGCTCTCGACGTGCGAGGGGTCGAGGATCAGCTCGCCCTCCTCGTCGCCGGTGCGCACGGTGACGCCGTGCAGCTGCAGCAGTCCGCGGACCACCTTGACGTCACGGATGTCCGGAACGTTGCGCAGTCTGCTGGGGCCCTGCCCGAGGAGGGCCGCGACCATGGCCTTGGGGACCAGGTTCTTCGCACCGCGGACGCGGATCTCGCCTTCGAGCGGGTTTCCGCCGTGGACCAGCAGGACGTCGTCGGTCATCGTTCTCGCAATCCGGGGTGCTGGAAGGGTGGTGGGTGGGGCTCGTTCTGAGCCGGGCGGTGGCCGGTCGTACGGGCGCGTTCGGGCCCGGGCGTGACCGAGTCAACACCGCATGAGGGCGTCCACCATCAGTAGATGGTAATAGGCGTGCGGTCGGTTCCTTCTCGCCTCTCCCGTGATGGTGCTCCCTCCGGGTGGAGTCGCGCCCGCCGATACGCCCGTACGGGTGTTCGTGCGGCGTGGCGGCCCCGGGTGCCGTGGTGGCGCGGAGGGCGGCCGCCGCGTCGAGTTGTCCGCCGCCGGTGGATCTGCGGGATCATGTGAGGCATGACCGCGGCCCATTCGCACGGCGGCCGGTCCCACACCGGCCGATTGCTCGTCGCGACCCCCGTGCTCACCGACCCGAACTTCGCCCGGGCGGTGGTGCTCCTCCTCGACCACGACGCCGAGGGGGCGCTCGGAGTCGTCCTCAACCGGCCGACGCCGGTGGAGGTCGGTAGCGTACTCGACGGCTGGGGCGTCCTGGTCGGGCAGCCGTCCGTGGTGTTCCAGGGCGGGCCGGTGGCGCTGGACTCGGCGCTCGGCCTGGCCGTCGCGCCGGGGGAGCAGGGCACCGCGGAGCCGCTGGGCTGGCGGCGGGTGCACGGGGCGATCGGCCTGGTGGACCTGGAGGCGCCGCCCGAGGTGCTGGCCGGCGAGCTGGGCGGGCTGCGGATCTTCGCCGGGTACGCGGGCTGGTCGCCCGGGCAGCTGGAGAGCGAGATCGACAGCGGGGCCTGGTACCTGGTCGACTGTGAGCCCGGCGACATCTCCAGCCCCGAGCCGGAGCGGCTGTGGCGGGCGGTGCTGCGCCGCCAGCGCTCCCCGCTCGCGCTGCTGGCCACCTACCCCGACGACCCCACGCTGAACTGATGTGCGAGGGCCGCCACGGCGACACTGGCCCGGTTTCCCGGGGCCCCCATAGACTTGGCACCCATGAGCACTCTTGAGCCCGAGCGCGGCCTCGGCACCGGCACCCTGGTCGAGCCCGTCCCGCAGGTGTCCAACGGGGACGGCGACCACGAGCGCTTCGCGCACTACGTCCAGAAGGACAAGATCATGGAGAGCGCGCTCTCCGGATCCCCCGTGGTGGCGCTCTGCGGCAAGGTCTGGGTGCCCGGGCGCGACCCGAAGAAGTACCCGGTCTGTCCGATGTGCAAGGAGATCTACGACGGCATCGGCAAGCCCCAGGACGGCGGCAAGGACGGCGACAAGTAGGACGGCCCGCGCAGCGGCCCGCCCGGCCGTTTTGCATGGCGATCCTTTGCCGGATTGGTCTATGCCAGTGGTCGGGGCCGGGGGCAGGATGACGGGATGCACCTCATTCCGGCACCCCAGGCCCTCGTCCGCCTCCCGGGCGAGGACTTCCCCCTCGACCACTCCACCACCCTCACCGCCGCCCCGGCCCTGGCCGACGCCGGACGGTGGCTGCGCGGCGCGCTGAGCGCGGCGACCGGGCTCCCGCTCGCCCCCGGCACGTCCGGGGAGGGCATCGAGCTGGTCCACGACGGGGCGCTGGCCGGGGAGGCGTACCGGATCTCGGTGCGCCCCGGCCGCGCCGTCGTCACCGCGGGCGGCCCGGCGGGCGCGCTCTGGGCCGCCCAGACGCTGCGGCAGCTGCTCGGCCCGGACGCCCACCGCCGCGCGCCGGTGCGCCGCGCCGGCTGGGTGCTGCCCGGCGTCGACATCGAGGACGCCCCCCGCTTCGGCTGGCGCGGCGCCCTGCTGGACGTCGCCCGGCACTTCCTGCCCAAGTCGGACGTGCTGCGCTTCGTCGACCTGCTGGCCGCGCACAAGCTCAACGTGCTGCACCTGCACCTGACCGACGACCAGGGCTGGCGGGTGGAGATCAAGCGCTACCCCCGGCTCACCGAGGTCGGCGCCTGGCGCGAGCGCTCGATGGTCGGCTACCGCTCCGCCGGCCGCCGCGACGACCGCCCGCACGGCGGCTACTACACCCAGGACGACCTGCGCGAGATCGTCGCGTACGCCGCCGAGCGGTCCGTCACCGTCGTCCCGGAGATCGACCTGCCCGGCCACAACCAGGCCGCCATCGCCGCCTACCCCGAGCTCGGCAACGCCGACGTGGTGGACACCTCCGCGCTCGGCGTCTGGACCGACTGGGGCGTCAGCGGCAACGTGCTGAACGCCTCCGAGCAGACGCTGCGCTTCTACGAGGGCGTCCTGGAGGAGGTCCTGGAGATCTTCCCCTCCGAGTTCGTCCACCTCGGCGGCGACGAGTGCCCCAAGGAGCAGTGGAAGGACAGCCCGGCCGCCCAGGCGCGGATCACCGAGCTGGGCCTGGCCAACGAGGACGAGCTGCAGAGCCACGTGATCCGGCACTTCGACCGCTGGCTCACCGCGCGCGGGCGCCGGCTGATCGGCTGGGACGAGATCCTGGAGGGCGGGCTCGCGTCCGGGGCCGCGGTCTCCTCCTGGCGCGGCTACGGCGGCGGGATCGCCGCCGCGCGGGCCGGCCACGACGTGGTGATGTGCCCCGAGCAGCACGTCTACCTGGACCACCGGCAGGCCGCCGGCGAGGACGAGCCGATCCCGGTCGGCTTCGTGCGCACCCTGGAGGACGTGTACCGCTTCGAGCCGGTGCCCGCGCAACTGGACGAGGCGGCCGCCCGGCACGTCATCGGCACCCAGGCCAACCTGTGGACCGAGTTCATGGACAGCGCCCGGGACGTCGACTACCGGGCCTTCCCCCGGCTCGCCGCCTTCTGCGAGGTCGCCTGGTCCGCGCTGCCGGCCGACCCCGCGGAGCGGGACTACGCCGGGTTCGAACGCCGGCTGGAGGGCCACCTGGCCGTCCTGGACGCGCTCGGCGTGGAGTACCGGCCGCTCGACGGCCCGCACCCGTGGCAGCGCCGCCCCGGGGTCGTCGGACGGCCGATCGAGGGCGCACCGCCGCTGGTCTGAGGCGTGCCCGGGGCGTGCCGCGTGCGCGCCCCGGGTGGCCGGCGGGAACTTCCGGGCGATCGCCGGACGTCAAGAACAGATGAACATCCGCTCCGGTCCGACCCGAATCGGAGCAGATACCGCCCGGTATCCGCACCAATCGGGCAGCCCTGTTCGCCGACCCCGAAATGATCATCGAGCATTGTGTGCCAGAGTTGCCCAACCCGGCCCGATCGCCCGTACCCTACGGGCCAGGCCGGGCTGCCGACGCGGACACCTCGGCCCAGGGCCGCGGGCGGCAGGCGATCGATGAGCAAGTGGAGCACGGTGGGACCCAGGTGAACCGGACGATCATGCTGCCGGCCTCCCTCGACGAGGCCGTCGACGCGCTGGGCGCCACCCCGGCCGCGGTACCGGTGGCCGGGGCCACCGACCTCATGGAGGCCGTCAACGCCGGCCGACTGCGCCCCGCCGCCCTCATCGGCCTCGGCCGGATCACCGAACTGCGCGGCTGGCGCTACGAGGACGGCGGCACCGCCGTCCTCGGCGCGGGCCTCACCCACGCCCGGATGGACCGGCCCGACTTCGCCGCGCTCATCCCCGCCCTCGCCGACGCCGCCCGCACCGCCGGACCCCCGCAGGTGCGCAACGTCGGCACCCTCGGCGGCAACATCGCCTCCGCCGCCCCCACCGGCGACACCCTCCCGGTGCTCGCCGCGCTGGAGGCCAGCGTCACCCTGGCCCGCTCCGGCTCCACCCGCGAGGTCCCGGTCAGCCACCTGCTCACCGGCCTCGACCCGCTGCGGCCCGGCGAACTCCTCACCTGGGTGAGGGTCCCGCTGCTGCACGCCCCGCAGGTCTTCCTCAAGGCCACCGGCCGCAGCGGCCCGGCCCGCGCCACCGCCTCCGTCGCCCTGGTGCTCGACCCCGCCCGGCGCGCCGTGCGCTGCGCCGTCGGCGCCGTCGCCCCGGTGCCGCTGCGCCCGCTGGAGGCCGAGGCCTGGGTGGCCGGCTGCATCGACTGGGACGGCTCGCGGGAGATCGACCCCGCGGCCACCGCGGCCTTCGGCGAGTACGTGGCCGCCGCCTGCGTACCCGACAACTACGGGGCCGAGGGCGCCTGGGAGGCCGTGACCGAGGGGCCGAGCGCGGCCGCCGTCCGGCTGCGGCGTACCGTAGCGGTGCTGGCCCGTCGGGCACTGGGAAGGGCGCTGAAGTGAGCACGGACCCCATCGAGACACTGGACACGGGCCTGTTCGACCACGCCCCCCAGGTCACCCGCGAACTGCGCCCCACCGCCTCGTACACGCTGCGCGTCAACGGCTTCGAGCGGCCGGTCGCCGACGCGTGGATCGGCGAGAGCCTGCTGTACGTGCTGCGCGAGCGGCTCGGCCTGGCCGGCGCCAAGGACGGCTGCGAGCAGGGCGAGTGCGGCGCCTGCTCGGTGCAGGTGGACGGCCAGCTGGTGGCCGGCTGCCTGGTGCCCGCCGCGCTGGCCGCCGACAGCGAGATCAACACCGTCGAGGGCCTGTCCGCCGGCGGCGCCGCCAGCGACGTCCAGCAGGCCCTGGCCGACTGCGGCGCCGTGCAGTGCGGCTACTGCACGCCCGGCATGGCGATGGCCGTCCACGACCTGCTGCAGCGCAACCACCGGCCCAGCGAGGTCGAGGCCCGCCAGGCGCTCTGCGGCAACCTCTGCCGCTGCACCGGCTACCGCGGGGTGCTGGCCGCCGTCCAGAGCGTCGCCGACGCGCGGGCCCTGGAGGCCGAGGAGGCCGAGGAGGAGGCCGCCGACGGCGCCACCGCGGCCGCGGCGGGGGACGCGCCGGCGCCCGTCCCCGCCCCGCAGCCGGGGGCCGACCCCTCCGCGACCGGTGAGCTGCCGGTGTACGAGGACGCCTGGATCGAGCACGTCCCGCAGCCGCCGCAGTCGTCACGGCCCGTCGCGCAGGACCCGGACACCACCGCCGGCACCGGGGTCGGCGTCGGCATGCAGTACGGCACCCCGGACGGCCAGGGCGGCTACGACACCGGGGTCTACGACACCTCCGCGCTGCTGGACACCGCCCTGCTCGCGCCCGTCCAGGACGTCCCGGCGCAGCACGGGATGCCGGGGCAGGGCATCCCGGCCCAGGGGATCCCGGTGCAGGGCATTCCGGCCCAGGGGATCCCGGGGCAGGGCATTCCGGGGCAGGGCGTCCCCGGGCAGCCCGGACCCGAGCAGGCGTACTACCCGGAGCAGCAGGGGTACTACCCGCAGACCACCCCGGCGCACGGCACCTACGTCCCCGGCTACCAGGACGGCGGCTACCCGCAGCCCGGCTACGACGCCGCCGCCGCGTACGACGGCCCGGTCTACGAGCCCACCCCCGCCCACGGCACCGCCTTCGACCCGCAGGTCTTCGAGGGCCACACCTTCGACGGCACGCCCGCGCACGGCACGCCGTACGTCCCCACACCCCCGCACGGCGTCCCGGCCGACGGCACCGCCCCGGCCGGCGTCCCGTACGGCGCCACCCCCGCCCACGGCATCCGGCTCCCCGAGGACGACCACGCATCATGACCTCGCCGACCGACCTCGCCCCGTCGAACCAGCAGCCGGACGGCACCCCGCCGGAGCCGTACGGACTCGGCAGCTCGCCCCTGCGCAGCGACGCCCTGCCCAAGGCGCTCGGCATCTACCCGTACGCCGCCGACCTGTGGGCCGAGGGCCTGCTCTGGGGCGCGGTGCTGCGCTCCCCGTACCCGCGGGCCCGGATCGTGGCCATCGACACCTCCGCCGCCCTCGCCCTGCCCGGCGTGCACGCCGTCGTCACCGCCGCCGACCTGCCGCCCGGTCCGGACGGCACCCCCGACGGCGCCCCGGCCGGCCCGATCGTCGCCGACCGGCCCGTCCTGGCCGCAGGCGAGGTCCGCCACCACGGCGAACCGGTGGCCGCCGTCGCCGCCGACCACCCCGACACCGCCCGGCTCGCCGTCGGCCTGATCGAGGTCGAGTACGAGCTGCTGGAGCCGGTCACCGACCCCGAGCAGGCCTTCACCGCGCCCCCGCTGCACCCGGACGGCAACCTCTTCCGCCACCTGCCGCTGCGCACCGGGGACCCGGAGGCCGTCGGCGAGGTCGTCGTCGAGGGCCTCTACCAGGTCGGCCGCCAGGACCCGGCGCCGCTCGGCGCCGAGGCCGGCCTCGCCGTGCCCCGCCCGGACGGCGGCGTGGAACTGCACCTGTCCTCCACCGACCCGCACGGCGACCGCGACCGCACCGCCTCCTGCCTCGGCCTGGAGCCCGACCGGGTCCGGCTGGTGGTCACCGGCGTGCCCGGCGCCACCTCCGACCGCGAGGACCTCTCCTTCCAGGTCACCCTGGCCCTGCTGGCGCTGCGCACCGGCCGTCCGGTGAAGATGACCCTCACCCGCGAGGAGTCCTTCCAGACCCACACCTCCCGCCACCCGGCGCTGCTGCGCTACCGCCACCACGCCGACGCCGAGGGCCGGCTGGTCAAGGTCGAGGCGCAGATCCTGCTGGACGGCGGCGCCTACGCGGACGTCTCCGCCGAGGCGCTGGCCGCCGCCACCGCCTTCTCGGTCGGCCCGTACGTCTGCCCCAACGTCTTCGTCGACGCCTGGGCGGTGCGCACCAACAACCCGCCCGCCGGCCGGATGCGCGGCGAGGGCGCCCTGCAGGCCTGCTTCGCGTACGAGTCGCAGCTCGACCAGCTGGCCGCCCGGGTCGGCCTGGACCCGGTGGAGATCCGCCGCCGCAACGCGCTGGCCACCGGCGACCCGATGCCCACCGGACAGGCCGTCACCTGCCCGGCCCCGGTGGCCGCCCTGCTGGACGCGGTCGCCGACGAGCCGCTGCCCGCGCTGCCGGTGGACGACCCGGACGCCGACTGGCTGCTGCCCGGCGGCCCGGGCGGGGCCGGCGACCCGGCGGCGGTGCGGCGCGGCATCGGCTACGCGGTCGGCATGGTGCACATGCTCGGCGCCGAGGGCGAGGACGAGGTCTCCACCGCGACCGTCCGGGTCAGCGGCGACCACGCCACGGTCATCTGCGCGGCCGTCGACTCCGGTCAGGGCTTCGCGACCCTGGCCCGGCAGATCGTGCAGAGCGTGCTGGGCGTCAGCGAGGTCTACATCGCCCCGGTGGACAGCGACCAGTCGATCGCCGGGCCCTCCGCCCGCGGCCGGCACACCTGGGTGTCCGGCGGCGCGGTCGAGCGGGCCGCGCTGATGGTCCGCCACCAGCTGCTGCAGCCGATCGCCGCCAACTTCGGGATGTCGGTGGAGCTGCTGCAGATCTCCGACGGCAAGATCACCTCCTACGACGGGGTGCTCGGGATGCCGGTCGCCGAGGCGCTGGAGGGCAAGGAGCTCTGGGCCACCGCCCAGTGCCGTCCGCACCCGACCGAGCCGCTGGACGAGGCCGGGCAGGGCGACGCCTTCGTCTCCATCGCGTTCTGCGCGATGCGCGCCGTGGTGGACGTGGACATCGAGCTCGGCGCCGTCCGGGTGGTCGACGTGACCGTCGCCCAGGACGTGGGCCGGGCGCTCAACCCGCGCCAGATCGAGGACCGCATCGAGGCCGGCGTGGCCCAGGGCGTGGGCCTGGCCCTGCTGGAGGACCTGCGCACCGACGGCGGCGTGCTGGTCAACCCCTCGCTGACCGGCTACCGCCTGCCGACCTCCCTGGACACCCCCGAGGTGCGGATCGCCGCGCTGCTGGAGGAGCGCGACGTGGTCGCCACCTTCGGCGCCAAGGCGGTCAGCGCGGCCCCCGCGGTGGTCGCCCCCGCCGCCGTCGCCGCCGCCGTCCGCGCCGCCACCGCCCTCCCCGTCGGCCGCCTCCCCATCCGCCCCGAGGACGCCATCACCGCCTGACCCCGCCCCCGGGCGGGAGAACGGGCGGGAGCGCATCGCTCCCGCCCGTTCGTCGTTCCCGAGGCGAGGGGTCATTCCGTTCGCGGTGTTCCGATATTTCTTCCGCAGAATTCTTGGAAATGCATGACGAATTGCCGGGCGACGGATTTCCGTCGACCGGCGATTCGTTGCGGGGAGGCCATGGCGGGAATCGAACCCGCGTAAACCGCTTTGCAGGCGGTTCCCTGAGCCACTCGGGCACACGGCCGTGGGGTGGTGCGGTGGGGACCGGGGAGGGTCAGCCGCAACAGGGGTGACAGGGGCGACAACACCGGGGAGCGGGGGCGCAGGTGCGGGGCGCGGGGAGGGCCACCGTCTTCCTGTCCATCTCCGACTCCTTGTCGTCGTCCGCCGTGTTGGTGAATTCATTCTGGCGGAATGCGCGGACGCCCGTCAATATCCGTTTGTAAATTCCGTATGGCGAATCGTGCTACCGTCGGGGACAGGTGGCCGTTTCCGGCCGCCCCGGACGAGCGCGTCGTACCCGGTCAGGACAAGACGGCGCAGTCCAGCGGCAACCCGGCCGCTGGTGACTGCGGAGGTCCTGTCGTCATGGCCTGGCTCGTTCTGATCGTCTCCGGCGTCCTGGAGACCGTGTGGGCGGTCGCCCTGGAGTCGTCCAAGGGTTTCACCCGGCTCGTCCCGAGCGCCGTCTTCGCCGTCGCCCTCCTGCTGAGCATGGGCGGCCTCGCGTTCGCGATGCGCTCCATCCCGATCGGCACCGGCTACGCGGTCTGGGTCGGCATCGGCGCGGTCGGCACCGCCCTGTACGGCATGGCGGTGCTGGGCGACCCGGCGACGGCGGCCCGGATCGGCTGCCTGCTGCTGATCGTCTCCGGCGTGGTGGGGCTCAAGGCGCTGCACTGAGAGGCGCCGCACTGAGAGGCGCCGCACCGAGCCACGGGACCCGGCCCGGCCCGGGTCCTAGGTCCGGCGGCGGAGTCGGGGACGGGCCCAAAGTCAGGGGCCAACGGTGCAGACGCACCTTACGATGTTCGGTATGACCACAGCCTCCCCCACCTCGGTCGACCCTGCCGTCCCACGCCCCGACACCGACCCCGGTGGCGGGGTGCTCGGCGGGCCCTACCGCGCGCTGACGCTGGGCATCGTCTCCGTGGTGCTGCTGCTGGCCTTCGAGGCGACCGCCGTCAACACCGCGATGCCGGTGGCCGCCCGGCAGCTGGACGGCCTCGGGCTGTACGCCTTCGCGTTCTCCGGCTACTTCACCACCACGCTGTTCGCGCTGGTCGTCTCCGGCCAGTGGTGCGACCGGCGCGGGCCGATGGAACCGCTGTTCACCGGGATAGCCGTGTTCGGCGCGGGCCTGGTGGTGGCGGGGGCCGCCGGCGGGATGTGGACGTTCGTGGCGGGCCGGGCGGTCCAGGGCCTGGGCGGCGGGCTGGTGATCGTCGCGCTGTACGTGGTGGTCGGCCGGGCCTATCCGGAACGGCTGCGGCCGTCGGTGTTCGCGGCCTTCTCCTCGGCCTGGGTGCTGCCCTCGATCATCGGCCCGGTGGTCGCCGGCGCGGTCACCGACCACCTGGGCTGGCGCTGGGTGTTCCTCGCCGTCCCGGCGCTGGTCGTGCTGCCGCTGCTGGTGATGGGCCCGGCGCTGCGCCGCTCCGAGCGCGAGCGGCCGGTGACCAGGGTCCCGGAGCTCGACCGGCGTCGCACCCTGCTGGCGGCGATGGCCGCGCTCGGCGCGGGCCTGCTGCAGTACGCGGGCCAGCGGCTGGACCTGCTCGCGCTGCTGCCCGCGGCGGCGGGGGCGGCGCTGCTGGTGCCGGCCGTGCTGGGGCTGCTGCCGGCCGGGACGGTGCGGGCCGCGCGCGGTCTGCCGACAGTGATCCTGCTGCGCGGGGTCGCCACGGGGGCGTTCTTCGCGGCGGAGGCGTTCATCCCGCTGATGATGGTGACCCAGCGCGGTCTGTCGCCGACGCTCGCCGGGCTGACCCTGACCAGTGGCGGGCTCTCCTGGGCACTGGGGTCCTGGTTGCAGGGCCGGCCGGGAGCTGAGCGCTACCGGGAGGCGATGATCCGCTTCGGGTTCGTGCTGACGGCGGTGGCGATCGCGGGGGCGGCGCTGGTGCTGGTGCCGTCGGTGCCGGTCTGGGCGACGGCGGTGGCCTGGGGCGTCGGCGGCCTCGGGATGGGGCTGACGGTGGCCAGTGTGAGCGTGCTGATGATGAAGCTGTCGGCGCCCGAGGACGCCGGGGCCAATTCGGCCTCGCTGCAGATGAGCGACGCGCTCGGCAACGTGCTGCTGGTGGGCCTGGCACAGGTGCTGTTCGCGAAGGTGGGCGGCGGCTCGCTGGCCGCCGCCCACGGGGGCGCCGAGGGGGTCGCGGGCACCGGTTCGGCCTGGGCGTTCGCGGTGATCTTCCTGGCGATGACCGGGGTGGCCCTGGTGGGCGCCGCGCTCTCCGGCCGGGTCCGCCGGCGGTAGGCCGACGGGCCGGATGGACAGGCCGGGCGGGCCCGGTCAGGCGGCCGTGGTCGCGGAGGGGGCCGGCGGAGCGGCGGGGGAGCCGAGGAAGCCCTCCCAGCCGCCGGCGGGCGCCTGGCCGGGGGCGAGGCCCTGGAGCTTGCGCAGCACCGCCGGGTCCTGCACGTCCAGCCAGTCCACCAGCTGCCGGAAGGAGACCAGCCGGACCTCCGGCCGTCCGGCGATGGCCTTGATCACGTCCTCCACGGCGTTCATGTAGATGCCGCCGTTCCACTGCTCGAAGTGGTTGCCGATGATGTACGGCGCCCGGTTGGTGGTGTAGGCGCGGTCGAAGCCCATCAGGTAGGCGTCGCGGGCCTGGGTCTGGTACGAGGCGTGCAGCGCCGGGTCGGCCCGGGTGTTGCTGCCGGACTGGTTGAACATGATGTTGTAGTCCATCGACAGCACCTGGAAGCTGTGCCCGGGGAAGGGGATGGACTGCAGCGGCAGGTCCCACAGCGCCCCGCCCTGGATCCTCTGCGGCCACACCTGGGTGCCGTTGCCGCTGCTGTCGTAGCGCCAGCCGCGCTTGACGGCGGTCGGCAGCAGGGCGCGCTGGCCCTCCAGGCAGGGGGTGCGGCTGCCGATCAGCTCCTTGCGGTAGTCGAAGGGCAGCGCGGGCAGGTCGGTGAAGCCGGTGTTGGTGCGCCAGTTCATCACGAAGTCCATGGCCTGCTGGATCTCGCTGTCCCACTCGTCGGGCGACCAGCGGCCGACGCCGTTGGCGCCGCAGAAGTGGCCGTTGAAGTGGGTGCCGATCTCGTGGCCCTCCATCCAGGCCGCGTGCAGGTTCTCCAGGGTGTCGTGGATGTGCTGGTCGGTCAGGTAGCCGATGTCGGAGGCGCCCGTCTTGTGCTGCGGCGGGCGGTAGAGGTCCTTGCGGGACTCCGGCAGCAGGTAGAGGCCGCTCAGGAAGAAGGTCATCGAGGCGTTGTGCGTCCTGGCCAGCTTGCGGAACCGGCCGAACAGCCCGTTGTCCAGCTCGCCGGCGCCGTCCCAGGAGAACACCACGAACTGCGGCGGGCGCTCGCCGAGCTTCAGCGGCTCCGGCGTCGGCTGGTGCGGCTGGGGGCCGGTGTCCGAGGTGGAGCCGTCGCCGATCAGGGTGGCCGGCGGCCTGGGAACGCCGGTGGTGTGCGTCGACTCCCCCTCGGGCGCCGGGTCGGGGCCGTCCGACCGCCCGGCGCCCCCGGCGCAGCCCGCCGCGAGGGTGGCGGCGGTGGCGGCGCCGGCGGCGAGCAGGGTCCGGCGGGAGAGCGCGTCCATGGTCACTCCGTTCGTGGAGGGGGGAGGGGGTTCTCGGGGCGGAGCCGTCCGACGGTGCTGACCGGTCGGACAAATGGGGTGATACGCCTGTGAACGTGGTCAGCATGGCACCGGGGGAGAGGCCGCCCGGTGATCCACCACGAACGGGCTCAACTGATCGCCCGTTCGGTGCAGCCGGGGGCGCCCGCCCGGCGCCGGGCGGCGGATCCTGACGCAGGCTCGGGTAGGCGGGCCCGGCGGACGGCGCGCTTCGGAGCGGATCCCGGCGGCGGACGGCGGCGGGCACGAGCAGTGGAGGGGAGGCGCCGGTGGGTGCCCAGCGCAGCGGGAGCCCCTGGCCGGGCACCCTGGCGGCGGCCGCCGCCCTGGTCCTCGGCGCCTGGCTGGTGCACGGCGGCGGGCAGCCGGTGCTGCCGCCCGCGCCCGGGGCGGGGCAGGCGCTCAGCGGCTTCGCCCCGGTCTCGGTCGTACCGCCGCTCGGGCGCTCCGGCCCGACCCGGATCAGGATCCCGGCGCTACGGCTGGACGCGCCGGTCACCGGCCTCGGCCTGGACGCCTCCGGACGGCTGGAGGCGCCCCCGGACACCGAGCGCAACCTGGCCGGCTGGTACCGCGACGGCGCCGCCCCCGGGGAGCGCGGCACCGCGATCATCGCCGGCCACGTCGACCTGGCCAGCGGGCCCGCGGTCTTCTACGCCCTGGGCGCGCTGCACCGCGGGGAGCGGGTCGAGATCCTCCGCGAGGACGGCATGACGGCCGTCTACCAGCTGTACGCGATCGAGGTGCACGACCGGAAGGACTTCCCCGACGAGCGGGTGTACGGGCAGGCGGGCGACGCCCAGCTGCGGGTGATCACCTGCGGCGGCGCGTACAGCGAGGAGCGGGGGTACACGGGCAACGTGGTCGCGTACGGCTTCCTGGCGCAGACCGTACGGGCGGGGAAGCAGGCGGCCTGAGCGGGGCCCCTCGGCCCGGCCGGGTGCGGCTCAGCCGAGCAGCTCGGCGAGGGCGCGGTCGGCGTCCAGGTGCAGGTGCTCCTCGCCGTCGGGGACGGCGACGCGGCTGTGCCACAGGAACCGCCGCAGGTCGGCGGTGTCGAACCGGAGCAGGGCGGTGCCCTCGGGGGCGTGCAGCTCGACCGTGGTGCGCCGGCCGCCGGCGGGCCGGATCCGCACGTCGCCGACCCCGGCGGGCACCTCGAGTCCGGCCGCGAGCAGCTGCCGGCCGAAGACCCACTCGATGGCCCCGGAGGCGTCCGCGGGCTCCGGGGCGTCGCTCCCGTCCAGCGCGTACTCGGCGGGGAAGAGCATCCGGACGGCCAGCGGGTCCTCGGGGCGGTAGACCAGGGTGGCGCGGAGGCGGACGGAGCGGTGGGTGCCGATGACCAGACGGGCGTGGACGGTCTGTTCGACGGGGGCGGTGCGCACGGCGGGGTTCCCTTCTGCGGTGGCGCGAGGCCGGGGCGTGTGGCCGGTGTGACGGCCGGTGAGGGTGTGTCGGCCTCACCCCGGTGAGAGTCCCGGGGGCGGCCCGGATTACCCGGTTCCGCGCACCGATCCGGGTGATCCACATCACATTCGTTTTCGGCCGCGCGGGGCCGCGCGCAGGCCCGCCCTGGCGGCCGCCCCGGCCCCGGCCCGGTACGCTGGACCGGTTGCCCGATCGCCGCCCGACCGCGGGACGGAGTCGCCATGTGGCCTCTGACCTGCGACGATCCCCTTCGGAGACCGTGAGTACTGCCGCCGCCTCCTCGTTGCCGCTCTTCTCCGACGCGCCGCAGACGCACGCAACCGTGCGGACCGTCGGCCATGCCTCACCGGCCGCCTCGCACCACCTCTCGCCGGCCTTCCCCGGCCGTGCCCCCTGGGGCACCGCCGGCAAGCTGCGCGCCTGGCAGCAGGGCGCCCTGGACAAGTACATCGAGAACCAGCCGCGCGACTTCCTCGCGGTCGCGACCCCCGGCGCCGGCAAGACGACCTTCGCGCTCACCCTCGCCTCGTACCTGCTGCACAACCACCTGGTGCAGCAGGTGACCGTCGTCGCGCCCACCGAGCACCTGAAGAAGCAGTGGGCCGAGGCCGCCGCGCGGATAGGCATCAAGCTGGACCCGGCGTACTCCTCCGGGCCGCTCTCCCGGGAGTACCACGGCATCGTGGTCACCTACGCGGGCGTCGGCGTGAACCCGATGCTGCACCGCAACCGGACCGAGGCCCGCAAGACGCTGGTCATCATGGACGAGATCCACCACGCCGGTGACTCCAAGTCCTGGGGCGAGGCCTGCTTCGAGGCCTTCGAGCCGGCCGCCCGCCGGCTGGCGCTGACCGGTACGCCGTTCCGCTCGGACACCAACCCGATCCCCTTCGTCCAGTACGAGGCGGGGAGCGACGGCATCCGCAAGTCGGTCGCCGACTACACGTACGGCTACGGGCACGCGCTGGCCGACCACGTCGTGCGCCCGGTGATCTTCCTCTCGTACAGCGGGAACATGCGCTGGCGCACCAAGTCCGGCGACGAGCTGGAGGCGCGGCTGGGCGAGCCGATGACCAAGGACCTGATCGCCCAGGCCTGGCGGACCGCGCTCTCCCCGCAGGGCGAGTGGATCCCGGCGGTGCTCCAGGCCGCCGACCGCCGGCTGAGCGAGGTGCGCAAGGCGATCCCGGACGCCGGCGGACTGGTGATCGCCACCGACCAGACCGTGGCCCGCTCCTACGCCAAGATGCTGCGCGAGATCACCGGCGAGAAGGTCACCCTGGTCCTCTCCGACGAGACCGAGGCGTCCAAGCGGATCTCCGACTACGCGGCCGGCACCTCGCGCTGGATGGTCGCCGTCCGCATGGTGTCCGAGGGCGTCGACGTGCCCCGGCTGTGCGTCGGGGTGTACGCGACCTCGATCTCCACCCCGCTGTTCTTCGCCCAGGCCGTCGGGCGCTTCGTGCGCGCCCGCAAGCGCGGCGAGACCGCCTCGGTCTTCCTGCCGACCATCCCGATGCTGCTCGGCTTCGCCAACGAGATGGAGGTCCAGCGCGACCACGTGCTGGACCGGCCGAAGAAGGAGGGCGAGGGCCTCTTCGACGAGGAGGACCGGCTGCTCGCCGAGGCCGAGCGCGCCAACGACGGCCCGGACGGCGCCGGCGGCGAGGAGTTCTCCTACGAGGCGCTGGGCTCGGACGCGGTCTTCGACCGGGTGCTGTACAACGCCATGGAGTTCGGCATGCAGGCGCACCCGGGCAGCGAGGAGGAGGAGGACTACCTCGGCATCCCGGGCCTGCTGGAACCGGACCAGGTGCAGATGCTGCTGCAGAAGCGCCAGCACCGGCAGATCCAGCGCAGCAAGGGCAGGCCGGCCGAGGAGGCCGACCTGCTCGAACTGCCCGCCGAGCAGAGGCCGGTGGTGACCCATCAGGAGCTGCGGGAGCTGCGCAAGGAGCTGAACGCGCTGGTGGCCGCCTGGCACCACCGCACCAGCCAGCCGCACGGCACCGTCCACAACGAGCTGCGCCGCCAGTGCGGCGGGCCGCTGACCGCGCAGGCGACGGCGAATCAGCTGAAGGCGCGAATCGCCCGAATCCGGGAATGGGCGAAGTAACCGGTCGTCACCCGGGCGAAACGGTCGTGCTCATCGCCGTCATGACAAGGTCATGTGACATTCAGGTATACGAAAAGAATCTGTGGAGACAGTCGGTATGACGATCCGCTAATGTTCCTCGGGCCGCGCCGTCCCGGGCCGTCAGTTTTGGCATGCCCCCCCTCGAAGGGTGGCGGCCACAGTCCCCCGGCCCCGCCGGACCGGCGCACCTCACCAACTCCGAGGACGGGACCACACCCCGGCCGCGGACCGTCGCTTCAAGGAGCACACCGAACGTGTCGTACCCCACCCAGCCCGAGCTGTCCGACAAGTCGAAGGTCGTCGCCGGCATCCTGCAGATCCTGCTCGGCACCCTGGGCGTCGGCCGTTTCTACACCGGCCACATCGGCATCGGCATCGCCCAGCTGCTGACCTGCGGTGGCCTGGGCTTCTGGTCGCTGATCGACGGCATCCTGTTCCTCACCAGCAACGACCGCACCGACGCCCAGGGCCGTCTGCTCCGCAGCAACTGACCCCGCGCAGCGATCGACCCTTGCGCCCCGACAGCGCACCGCGCCGCCGCCCCGGTCCCGACCGGGGCGGCTTCGCCGTGTCCGGGCCGCCGCCGCGGGCGCCGCGGCGTTCGGAACGGCTGCGGGCCGCGTCCCCGCCGCTCGGCCTGCTGGCCGCGGGCCTCGCCGGGTCGGCGTACCTGTGGTCGCGCGACCCGCACCTGCCCGGACAGCTGCTGCCGTTCTGCGTCTGGCGCCGGGTGACCGGCCTGGAGTGCCCGGGCTGCGGCGGCACCCGGATGGCGTACGACCTGCTGCACGGCGACCTCGCGGCGGCCTGGCGGGACAACGCCGTGCTGCTGCTCGCGCTGCCGCTGGTGGCGCTGCTGTACCTCACCTGGCTGCGGCACGGACTGGCCGGCCGCCGGTGGCGTCCGACCCTGGGGCGGGGCGGGAAGATCGCGGTGCTCGGCACCGCCGCGGCCTGGACGGTGCTGCGCAACCTGCTCTGAGGTGCCCGCCCCGCCGTGTCGAGCGCCCGCCCCGCCGTGCCGGGGCGCTTGCCCCACTGCGCCCCTTGTGTCCGAAGTCCGGACCACGCTCGAATCCCTGTATGCCCGGCGGTGGAGAATTGGCACTGTTTGCCCGAATTCGCCCCGCCCGAATTTATTGATCTTGACCGAATTTTGGACAAGCACTTCCGTCGCGACATTTCCTTCACTACCTTTCCCACACGCTCTCTCGACCGGTAACCCCGCGAGAGGCACCGCAGGACCCTCAGGACGTCAAGGACGACACACCGCGGGCCCCAGCGCGGCCACCCACCCTGCGCGCGACACCCCCGTCCCGGAACGGCGCCCCGTTCCGGCGACCACCGCGGAAAGGAACTGCGCGTCGTGACTGCAGAGACCTCCCAGACCCTGGACCGTGGCGTCCGGGTCCTCAAGCTGCTCGCCGACTCCGAGCGCGGGCTCACCGTGACCGAGCTCGCCGCCAGGCTCGCCGTCAACCGGACCGTCGTCTACCGGCTGCTGGCCACCCTGGAACAGCACGGGCTGGTCCGCCGCGACATCGGCGGCCGGGCCCGGGTGGGCCTGGGCGTGCTGCGGCTGGCCCACCGGGTGCACCCGCTGCTGCGCGAGGCCGCGCTGCCGGCGCTGCGCAGCCTGGCCGAGGACCTCGGCGCCACCGCCCACCTCACCCTGGTCGACGGCAGCGAGGCGCTGGCCGTGGCCGTGGTCGAACCCAGCTGGACCGACTTCCACGTCGCGTACCGGACCGGCCTGCGGCACCCGCTGTCGGAGAGCGCGGCCGGCCGGGCGATCCTGGAGGCTCGGTCCTTCCCCAGCCAGCGCCGTCCGGAGCAGGGCTTCGTCATCACCCGCGCGGAGGAGCAGTCGGGGGCCTGCGGCGCGGCCGCCGCGCTGCTCGGGCTGAGCGGCATCGAGGGCAGCGTCGGCGTGGTGATGCTCAACGGGCTGGTCCCCGAGCGGGTCGGGCCCCGGGTGGTGGAGGCGGCGACCGAGGTCGCCGACGCCCTGCGGTAGGGCCCGTCCGGCACGCCTTCGGGGCCACGGCGGCCCCGGGGTGTGTTTGGATGCCTCTGTGCCCGAGCCCAAACTGCCCCCGGCCCTGACCGCCCCCCGGACCCGCGCGCTGGCGCTGTGCGGTGTCACGGTCGCCGCGCTGGCCGCCGTGACGGCCTTCGTCCCGCTGCCGTACACGCTGACCTGGCCCGGTGTGACGGCGGACACCCTCGGCAGCTACCAGGACCGGCCGGTGATCACCATCACCGGCGCGCCGGTCCGCACCACCGAGGGCGAGCTGCGGATGGTCACCATCTCGGCGACCAACCCGGGGGAGAAGACCGAATTCTGGCGGGCGCTGCAGGCCTGGGTGGACCCGGACGAGGCGATCCGCCCGACCGAGTCCGTCTACCCGCAGACCGATCCGGTCAAGGCCGAGCAGGTCACCGCCCAGCAGATGACGCAGTCGCAGGACAGCGCCACCACGGCCGCGCTCGACTTCCTGCAGCTGTCGCCGGCCCAGGTGAAGGTGAAGATCGACCTGGGCGACATCGGGGGCCCCAGCGCCGGTCACATGCTGGCGCTGGGCATCGTCGACAAGCTGGCCGGGGACCGCAAGGGCGGCGACCTCACCGGCGGGCAGAAGATCGCCGGCACCGGCACCATCGACGACCACGGCGTGATCGGCCCGGTCGGCGGCGTGCCGCTGAAGACCCAGGCGGCCGCCCGGGACGGTGCCACGGTGTTCCTGGTGCCCAAGGGGGAGTGCGCGGACGCCAAGGTGAACCTGCCGGAGGGCCTGCGGCTGATCCCGGTGGGCACGCTGGCCGAGTCGGTCGCCGCGCTGGACGCGCTGAAGAGCGGCGGCGCCGTCCCCTCCTGCTGACCTTCTCCTGCGGGTCCGCGCCGACCGGTGCCCGGCCGGGGCTCCCGGCTGCGGCGGCAGTCGGGAGCGACGGGCCGGTCCCTACATCCCGAAGGCGATCCGCACGAAGTCCTCACCGAGTCGGTCCCGCAGCCGCGCGGCGGTCCCGGCTAAGCGGTGTGCCTGCGCCATCGGCAGGGACAGCGCGACCGCCCCGATGCCGTCGCCGGCCACCACCGGCACCGCGGCGCCGGCGGTGCCCAGCGCGTACTCCTGGAACTGGGTGATCGGGTCGGCGCGGTGCGGTGCCGGGCGGCGGGGGAGCAGCGGCAGGTGTTCGGGCTCCCGCAGGGTGTACGGGGTGAGCGCCACCATGGGGTAGCGGGCCAGGTGGGACCGGCGTTCGTCGGCGGACATCAGGGCGAGCAGGGTCTTGCCGGCCGCGTGCGCGTGCGCGGCGGTCCGGAACCGGCGGCGGTCGATCAGCGGGGCGCCCGGGGCGGCGACCGCGCCGACCAGCTCCACCTCGCCCTGGCGGTACCAGGTGAAGTAGACGGCCGCCGACAGCTCGCCCGCCAGCAGCGCGAGCATCCGGTCGAGCCGGCCGCGGCCGGCCGTCGGGCTCTCCTCCCGGGTGAGCCCGACGAGGCCGGCGACGGCCGGACCGGTGAGGTAGTGGCCGTCGTGGCGCTCCAGGTAGCGGTCGTGCACCAGGGTGCGCAGCAGGTGGTACGTGGTGCCCAGGGCGAGGCCGGTGTCCCGGGCGAGCTGCTTGGCGGTGGCGCCCCTCGGGTAGCGGGCGGCGGCCTCCAGCAGGCGCATCGTGCGCTGGGCGGAGGTGATCAGGGTGGGCGCGGCGGAGTCGTTGCCGGCCGGTGGCTTGGGGCGTATGGGGGGACGGGGAGTCGAGAGGACGTTCATGGAGGGGATCTTCGTCCCGCACCAGGCCTCCGGCATATGCGCGACCGGCGGCGGCCCGGACCCGCTGTCGGTCGCGCCGCCGCTCCAGCGGCCTTACGGGGCCCGCCCGTTACTCGGCGGCGGCCTGGTCGACCAGCGGCAGGATCCGGTACGGCACCGGGTTCTCCAGGGCAATCGCCGTCGAGGAGCGGACGATCCCGTCGAAGCCGACCACCCGGTCGATCACCCGCTGCAGATCGGCGTTGGAGCGGGCCACGATCCGCACCATCATGTCCCCGTGCCCGGTGATGGTGTGCAGCTCCAGCACCTCGGGCACCGCCACCAGGTGCGCCCGCACGTCCGCCCCCTGCCCCTGGGAGATCTCCAGCGTGGCGAAGGCCGTCACCGGGTAGCCCAGCGCCGCCGGGTCGACCTCCGGGCCGAAGCCGCCGATCACGCCCCGCGCCTGGAGGCGGTCCAGCCGGGCCTGCACCGTGCCGCGGGCGACCTGGAGGCGGCGCGAACACTCCAGCACGCCGATCCGGGGCTCCTCGGCCAGCAGCCGGATCAGCCGGCCGTCCAGGGTGTCGATCGCGTCGTTGCCGCCGCCCGCCGCGGGGCCGGCGGGGCCGGAAGAGCCGGGAGCGGCAGGGGAGTTGGCGGATGGCATCGCGGGCACCGTCCTCCGGTGGGGGGGTTCGTTCGGATCGGTCCGGGCTCGGCCGGACCCTCGGGTACGGCCCGGTGAGGTCCCGTCCCGGTGGGCATTCTGTACAGCCCCGGCCCCGATTCTCCCGCCCCGGCGCACACCTTGACCAGGATGAAACGGAACAGTTGCGCGGCGGTTCCCCCGGCGCCACCCTCCAGCCACGACCCCGTGGGCCGCGTCCCCACAGCGACCACGGGCACACCAGGTCTCGTACGCCTACCGGGAGGGCCGTCATGACCGACCTCGCTACCGAACCCGTCCTGTTCCGCGAACCGGACGAGCTGGAGCTCGTTCCGATGGGACGCGCCGACGCGGTGGTCTTCGCGGTCGGGGACGCCCGGCGGGCCGCCCGCCGCTACGCCAGCGCCCTCGGACTGCGCTGTACCGCCTACGCCGGGCCCGAGACCGGCGAGCCGGAGACCGTCTCGTACGTGCTCCAGGCGCCCGGCACCCGCTTCGTGCTCACCTCGCTGGTGCAGGTGGTCGGGCCGCGCGGCCGGGAGCTGGCCGCGCACCTCGCCCGGCACGGCGACGGGATCACCGACCTGGCGGTGGGCGTCCCGGACGTCTACTACGCCTACGACTACGCCGTCGACCGGGGCGCCAGCTCGCTCGACGAGCCGTACGAGTGCCACGACCGGTACGGGACGGTGGTGCTCGCCGCGATCGGCGTGCCCGGCGGGACCCGTCACACCCTGGTCGACCGCTCCCGCTACAGCGGGCCCTACCTGCCCGGCTACCTGCCCTTCGAGCGGTGGTGACGGGGGTTCCGGACGGGCGCTAGCGGACCACGGTCTGGACGTCGGGCGGGTGGCCGTTCCAGGTCACGAAGACGGAGTTGGCGGTGGTACCGCCCTTGGAGAAGTCGATGCGCATCCACTGGTCGCCGTTCCAGACCTGCATCTGCCAGCCCGGGTCCGGCGTCGCCGAGACCAGCGAGGCCCGGTCCGCGCGGATGTCCAGGGCCACCTTGCCGCCCGGCACCAGATAGCTGCGCACCGAGGTGGTCGGGGTGGTGGCCGGCGCGGGCCGGCGGGAGGTGGGCGGGGCCTGGGTGGCCGGCGGGGCGGAGCTCGGCCGGGCCGAGGTGGAGGCCATGGCCGCGACCGGGCTCTCCGACTGCGGGGCGGACTGCGCGGGAGCCCCGGAGGGCACCGGCGCCGGGGCCGGATTGGTGGCGGCGGCGGGGGACGGCAACGGCAGCGCCGAGGGCTGCTCGAACGCGTCCCCGGTCAGCACCGTGTGCACACCGAACCAGGACAGCGCCACCGCCGCCCCGGTGGCCGCCGCCCAGGCGCCGAGCTGTACCAGTCCGTTCCGCATCGTGCGCACATCCTGCCGCATCCCGCCGCGCGGCAGGTGGGCACCCCTGCACTTCGGCAGGGAAGTTGCACAAACCACCAGGGGTCGGAGCGAACCGGTCGCAAGCCCCCCGGCGGGCCGCCGCGCACCCACCCCGAGGTACAGACCACCCCGCCGCTATGGCGTACCGTGCAGCCCCATGGCAACAGTGCTCGTGGTCGAGGACGACCCCTTCGTACGATCCGCCCTCATCCGGCACCTGGCCGACTCCGGTCACGCGGTCCGCAGTGTGGGTACGGCACTTGAGGCGCTGCGGGAGGTCGCCCAGGTGGGCTGCGACCTCGTGATCCTCGACCTCGGCCTGCCCGACCTGGACGGCAGCGAGGCGCTGAAGATGATCCGCGGCCTCACCAACGTGCCGGTCATCATCTCCACCGCCCGCGACGACGAGGCCGAGATCGTCCGGCTGCTCAACGACGGCGCCGACGACTACCTGGTGAAACCTTTCTCCGGGGAGCACCTCAGCGCCCGGATGGCCGCCGTGCTGCGCCGGCTCGGCGGCGGGGCCGCCCCGGTCGCCCAGGTGCTGAGGGTCGGCGGCCTCGCCATCGACCTCCAGCGCCGCGAGGCCGTCCTGGACGGGCGCCGGCTCGACCTCACCCGCCGCGAGTTCGACCTGCTGGCCTTCCTCGCGGCGCGGCCCGGCGTCGTCGTCCCGCGCAAGGAGATCCTCGCCGAGGTGTGGCGCCAGACCTACGGCGGCGACCAGACCATCGACGTCCACCTCTCCTGGCTGCGCCGCAAGCTCGGCGAGACCGCCTCCAACCCCCGCTACCTGCACACCGTGCGCGGCGTCGGGGTCCGCCTGGAGGCCACCGGGCAGGACGCCGGACCGGGAACCGCGCCGGTGGAGCACCGGACATGAGGCGGTTCAGCCACTCACTGCGCTGGGCGCTGATCAAGGCCGCCGTGGCCGGGACCACCATGGTCGCGCTGGCCTTCCTCATCCCGCTCGGCCTGATGGTCCAGCAGACCGCCCGGGACCGCGCCTTCACCGCCGCCGAACGGCAGGCCGCCGCCCTCGGCCCGGCCCTGGCCATCACCACCGACCAGGACGCCCTGGCCCGCGCCGTCGCCAGCACCGACGCCGGCGCGCAGAGCCGGATGGCCGTCCACCTGCCGGTCCCGTCCGGCGCGGGGCCCGCCACCGTCGGGCCGACCATCGGCGAGGTCCGCGCCCTGCCCGCCGACATCGCCACCGCCGCCGGCCAGGGCCGCTCCTTCACCGTGGCCGTGCCCGGCGGCTTCGCCCTGCTCCAGCCGGTCGCCGTGGACACCAACCGGACCGCGGTGGTCGAGGTGTACGTCGACGACGGCGACCTCACCCGGGGCGTGGCCACCGCCTGGCTGGTGCTGTCGCTGGTGGCGCTCGCCCTGGTCGCCATCTCGGTGCTGGTCGCCGACCGGATGGGCGCCCGGATCGTCGCCTCGGCCCGCCGGCTGGCCGCCGCCGCCCGTTCGCTCGGCGCCGGCAACCTCGCCATCCGGGTGCCGGTCGGCGGACGCAGCGACACCGGCAGCCCCGAGGAACTGCGCGAAGCCTCCCGGGCGTTCAACACCATGGCCGACCGGGTCGTCCAACTCCTCGCCGCCGAACGGGAACTGGCCGCCGACCTGTCCCACCGGCTGCGCACCCCGCTCACCGTGCTGCGGCTCAACGCCGCCTCGCTGGGCGACGGCGACGCCGCCGACGCCACCCGGCACGCGGTCTCCCAGCTGGAGCGCGAGGTCGACCAGATCATCCGCTCGGCCCGCCGGGCCCCCGAGGACGCGCCCGCCGTCACCGTCGGCTGCGACGCCGCCGAGGTCATCCGCGAACGGGTCGGCTTCTGGTCCGCGCTCGCCGAGGACGAGGGCCGCCGCTGGCAGCTGGCCGGCGCCGAACAGGCGACCCCGGTGCCCGTCCAGCGCGGCGACCTCGCCGCCACGGTCGACGCCCTGCTCGGCAACGTCTTCCGGCACACCTCCGTCGGCACCGCCTTCTCGGTGGACGTGCTCGCCACCGAGAGCTCCGTCATCGTCCTGGTCGGCGACGCCGGGCCCGGATTCACCGACCCGCAGGCCGCCCTGAAGCGCGGTCAGGGCCACGGCGGCGAGGGCTCCACCGGACTCGGACTGGACATCGTCCGCAAGCTCGCCGAGGCCACCGGCGGCGACCTCGCGCTCGGCCGCTCGGCCGTCCTCGGCGGCGCCGAGATCCGGCTGCGCATCCGCACCCGCCCGGACGACCCGGCCGGCCGCACCAGCCGCCGGCGCAGCCGGGGCGCGCTCTTCCAGAAGTGAGGTCGCCGCAGTGACCTGGTACATCGAGGCCTACGAGAGCGACGGCGACGCACACCTCGCCGACCACCCGCTGCCCGCGGACTTCACGGTGGCCGACGCCGCCGCCGTGGTCGGTGACCACCCCGACCTGATCGGCAGCGCCTTCCCGCTGGACGCCGACGGGCTCGCGGCGCTGGGCGCCCGGGCGGGCACCGTGCTGGACCCGGGGGCCGCCGCGTACTTCCTGATCGCGCGCGCCGACTGACCGGCCGGGCCCGGCCGGTGGGCGCGGGCCGGTCCGGTGGGCCGGGGCGGGCGGACCGCCGCGGGACCTCTTCCTTAAGAGCTCCCTAAGGGAGTTGTACCCCTCGCTCAGCAGGCCGGTTCCGGGCCGGCGGCGCCGCTAGCGTCGTCCGGGTCGGTCGCCCCCGTGGCGCCCGCACACTCCCCGACCCCGGCACCCCCGTGGAGGTACGCCCCCATGACGACCCAGACCAACCGCCGTACCGGCCACCGCCGGCGCAGCCGCAAGGGAGCCGTCATCGGGGCCTCGGCCGTCGCCGCCGCGCTCGTCGCCGGCGGAGTCGTCGTCCTGGCCTCGTCGGCCAGCGCCGCCTCGCTCGGCGCCGTCTACAGCCGCACCAGCACCTGGGACGCCGGCTACACCGGCCAGTACCTGGTCACCAACCCGGCCGGCTCGGCCATCGAGGACTGGACGCTCAGCTTCGACCTGCCGGCCGGCGCCAAGATCGACTCGCTCTGGAACGCCACCTTCACCGCCCAGGGCCAGCACGTCACCGTGAAGCCCGAGTCCTGGAACAAGCGGCTGGAGCCCGGCAGGAGCGCGGTGATCGGCTTCGTCGCCCAGGGCACCGGCGCGGCCCAGGCCGAGCCCGGCAACTGCCTGATCAACAACGTCTCCTGCAAGGGCGGCGACGGCACCCCGCCCACCCCCTCGGGCCGCCCGACCGGCACCCCGACCACCGGCCCCACCCCGACGGCCACCGCCACGGCCACCGCGACCGCGTCGCCCACGGTCACCGCCTCGCCGACCGTCACCACCAAGCCGACCACCCCGGCCCCGACGCCCACCGCGACCGCCACCGCCACGACCCCGCCGGTCCCGGCCGGCGCCGGCTTCGCCCCGTACGTCGACACCTCGCTCTACCCGCCGTACAACCTGGTCAACACCGCCAACGCCACCGGGGTGAAGAACTTCACCCTCGCCTTCGTGGTCTCCGGCGGCGGCTGCAGCCCCAAGTGGGGCGGCGTCAGCGACCTGTCCACCGACGCGGTGGCCGCCCAGATCGGCGCGCTGCGGGCGATCGGCGGCGACGTCCGGGTCTCCTTCGGCGGCGCCAACGGCAGCGAGCTCGCCCTCGCCTGCTCCTCGGCCACCGAGCTGGCCGCCGTCTACCAGAAGACCGTCGACGCGTACGGCCTCACCAAGGTCGACTTCGACGTCGAGGGCGGCGCGCTCGGCAACGCCGCCGCCAACACCCGCCGCGCCCAGGCCATCGCCCAGCTGCAGAAGACCGCCGCCGCCAAGGGCCGCCCGCTGGACGTCTCCTTCACCCTGCCGGTGCTGCCCTCGGGCCTCACCCAGGAGGGCGTCAACCTGGTCGCCGACGCCAAGAAGAACGGTGTCTCGATCGGCGCGGTGAACATCATGGCGATGGACTACGGCGACGGCGCCGCCCCGAACCCGCAGGGCCAGATGGGCAAGTACGCGATCGCCGCGGCCACCGCCACCCAGGGCCAGGTGAAGAGCGTGCTCGGCCTGGACGACGCCGCCGCCTGGCGCAAGGTCGCGGTCACCCCGATGATCGGCGTCAACGACGTCGCCAGCGAGATCTTCACCGTCGCGGACGCCAAGCAGCTCGCCGAGTTCGCGAAGAGCAAGCACCTGGCCTGGCTGGCCATGTGGTCCGGCACCCGTGACAAGCAGTGCGACGGCGGCGCCAAGGCCTACGCCGACGCCTCCTGCAGCAGCATCGTCCAGCAGCCGCTGGACTTCACCCGGGCGCTCGGCGCCTACACCGGCTGACCCGGCCGGCCCCGAATCCGGATTCCTCCCCCCGGAACCCCGGCCGTCCGTGCTCCGCCCGCAACGGAGCACGGCCGGCCGGGGCGTTTTCGCCCCCGCCGCCATCACGGTGGGTGATCACCCGTTCTCGCAGCGCTCCCGGGCCGGGGCGCCGGGCATCGGGTATCGTCGCTGGTCGGTCGAGCGGTGGACGGAGCGAACAGTGACAGCGGTGCAAGACGAGCGCAGCGCGGTGCCGACCGCACCGGTCCCCTCGCCGCCCCCGCTGTCGGACCGCCTGTCCGCCGCCGTGCGCGCACCCGCGCGCGC